>NZ_DEPK01000148.1:0-15981 GCF_002358725.1 Microbacterium sp. UBA3394 | reverse complement strand
CCGAGCCCGGCGGCGGCTCGGGCACGCGCGACGGTGACGTCGCGGTCGAACCACACCTCGCCGGTGAATCCCGACGCGATGATCCGATCCGACGCGTCGCCGGGGAACACCCGCGCCCGCACCCGGCCGTCGGCGGTGAGATCCATCGGCACCCCGTCGAGGGGATTTCCGCCGCGCGCGAGGTTCCGCATCGTGCGGGCCAGCCACTCGGTCGAGACGAGGGTCATATACGGACCCGTGAACCACTCCTCGCCGCGCAGGGGATGGCCGGGCGGCAGACTCTTCGAGACGGCCGCCGCGTCGGCCCATTCCTCACTCACCGCGGCGGTGCTCGCGTGGATGCTCTCCAGCAGCGTCGCCCGCTGATCGAGCGAGAGCCCCGTCCACAGCCGCGCGCCGCGGTGCAGCGCGTCGATATCGGCGTCGAGCGCCTCGCGAGTCTCGGCGGCGAGGTCGATGGGCGCGGTGGTCACGGGGTTCCTCGCGGGGTCAGTCGGGCGGGGTCAGACGAACGAGCGTGTCGCGCACGGCCAGCAGTCCGGTCAGCGTCTCGGCGAACGACGTCGACAGCGGAGACAGGCCGATGCGCAGTCCGTCGGGGTCGCGGTAGTCGGGGATCACGTCTCGCCGCCAGAGCGCTGCGGTCACCTGTCTCATGAGCGGATGCCGCAGCGTCACGTGGCCGCCGCGCGAGGCGGTGTCGATCGGCGAGGCGACCTCGACGCCGAGCGGGGCGAGTTCCTCGACCACGACCTCGAGCGCGAACGTGGTCAGTTCGATCGACTTCTCGCGGATCGCCGGCATCCCGGCATCGTCGATGACGGCCAGCGTGTCCTCGATCGCGAGCATCCCGAGGATCGGCGGTGTTCCCGACAGGAATCTCCGCATGCCGTCGGCGGGGCGATACTCGGGCCCCATCGCGAAGACGTCGGCGGCGCCCATCCATCCCTGGATCGGCTGGGTGAGCGAGGCCTGGTGCCTGTTCGCCACGTAGGCGAACGCGGGTGAGCCCGGACCGCCGTTGAGGTACTTGTACGAGCAGCCGACGGCTGCGTCGAATCGCCAGGTATCGGCATGGATCGGAACCGAGCCCACCGAGTGCGACAGGTCCCAGACGGTGAGGCCACCGACATCGTGCACGATCTCGGTGATGCGTGCCGCGTCGGCGAGGTGCCCGGAGCGATAGGCGACATGGCTGACCATGACGACCGCGGTGGTCTCGCCGACGGCGGCGGCGACCCCGTCGGCGGTGACGCCCCCGGCGTGGTCGACGTCGATCCAGCGCACGCGTGCGCCCCGCTCGGCGGCGATGCCTTCGACGACGTAGCGATCGGTGGGGAAGTCGTCCGTTCCCACCACGATCTCCACGCGGGCGGGATCCCGAGCCATCTGCGCCTCGAGGGCCGCGCGGATCAGCTTGTAGAGCAGCACCGTGGTGGAGTCGCCGACCACGGTCTGCCCGGGAGCGGCGCCCAGCGCGATCCGGCCGATCTCGTCGCCGATCGCGAACGGCAGATCCATCCACGACTCGTCCCAGCCCCGGATGAGCCGACCGCCCCACTCGTCGCGGACGAACCGCTCCAGGCGCCCCGCCGTCGACGTGAGGGGCCGGCCCAGGGAGTTGCCGTCGAAGTACACCAGCGGGGTGTCCTCGCCGACGAACAGGTCGCGGAACCCCCGCAGCGGGTCCGCGGTGTCGAGGGCGTCGGCCGTGGCCGCCAGGTCAGGGTTCATCGCGGCTGATCTCGTCGATCGGCACCGTCGAGGCCGTCGCGAGCCACGCGCCGAGGTCGCGCTCGTCGCCGGGCGGACGGCCGGGGACGAAGGTGCACACGCCCGGGACCGCATCCGGGAACGGCCACGGGTCGGCGAGCGCCGCCACGACCGCGGCGGCGTCGAAGCCCGCCGCAACCAGGGCGGAGATCTCGCGAGGGTCGACGCCCACGGGCAGATCGCCGTTCCCGAGATCGGTGCCGTAGAGCGTGCGGCCGCCGGCGGCGTGGAACCTCGTGAGGTTCGTCTCGGCCGTGCGGGCGTGCTCCGGCGCGTCGCGATGGATGTCGAGCGTCGAGATCCAGATCTGCTCCGCCGTGACCGCGCGGGCGATGTCGGCCTCGTCGAGGATTTCGGTGAAGGGGGTGTGGGCCAGGGCGTCGATGCCGGCATCGAGCGCCCGCGCGAACATCCCCGTTCCCTGCGCGTGGGCGACGACGGGCACGCCGCGGTCATGTGCGTGCGCCACGATCGCCTCGATGATCGGGGGCTCCGGAGTCGGACCCGCCTCGGCGTTCAGGGCGACCTTGATCACGCGCGCACCGCACTCGATCTGCTCGTCGACCGCCGTCGCCGCGCCCCCGGCGACACCGGGATGCCGCGACGGGTCGGTGACGTGACGCACGATGGCGTCGGGTGCCCAGGAGCGCCCGGTCGGATAGCCGGCCGGGGCGGTGAGGAAGGCGCCCGCGTACGCGGGGCGCGGCACGGCGTGCGGATCGCGGCGAGCGAGGGCGTAGGGGTCGCCGCCGAGGTCGACGACGCCGGCGATCCCCCGCGCGGCGAGGGCGTGCTCGGCGAAGAGGTCGAGATGCACGTGGTGGTCGGTGAACGCGGGGAGCACGACGCCGTGTTCCCCCGTGAGGGCGAGGTGGCCGACGTCGGCTCGCGGTCCGAAGCGGGCGGCGATCACCGCGGGGTCGAGGTTCGTCATGGCCGTCTCCTTCGGCTTCAGGCTACGCTCCACCGCTCGCCGGCGCGCATCCCGACAACCGCCCAACGCGAGAAACGCCGAACGCCGCGAGAAACACCGCAATGCGTGGTGTCCCGCGGCGTTCCGCGTTTGTCGGCGGAGATCGCGACGCCCGCGCTCAGATGAGGGAGAGCTCGCGGAGCTTGGCCTCGACGTCGGCGTTGGTCGGCTCGACGTGGTGGGACGCGTCGGGGTAGACCACGACGGGGATGTTGGTGCGACCCGAGATGTCGCGAGCGACCTCCGCGGCGTCGGGCGTCGCGACGAGGTCGACGTACGTGTACTCGACGCCGAGGCCGTCGAGCTGCGCCTTCGTGCGGATACAGTCGCGGCACCAGTCGGCGCCGAACATCGTGATCGTGGCGGAATCGAGGGGAGAAGTCATGGCATCCAGCGTAATCGCGCGGCAACGCGGGGGCGCCGGCCGTGGGACGATGGACGCCGGATGCAGCTCTCGATCATCGTGCCGACCTTCAACGAGGCGCCCAACATGGCGGAACTCGTGGGGCGCATCGCGCATGCCGTCCGGGGAATCGATGCGGAGATCATCGTCGTCGACGACAGCACCGACGACACCCCCGAGGTCGTGCGCTCTCTCGCCGAGACGACCCGAGTGCCGCTGCGCATCATCCACCGCGACGAGCGAACCGGCGGACTCGGCGGTGCCGTGGTCGAGGGGTTCGCCGCGGCCCGTTCGGATGCGTGTCTCGTGATGGACGCCGACCTGCAGCATCCGCCCGAGGACATCCCGGCGCTGTGGGAGAGGTTCTCGGTGGGGGATGCCGATGTCGTCGCCGCCTCGCGTTACCAGGCAGGTCAGGCCGATGCCGGCTTCGCCGACAAGACCCGCGTGCTGGTGTCGAAGGTGTCGACGGCGGTGACGAAATCGATGTTCCCGGTGCGGCTTCGGGATGTCTCCGACCCGATGACGGGGTTCTTCGTGCTCGATCGGCGCGCGATCGAGGCGGACACGCTGCGTCCGCGCGGGTTCAAGATCCTGCTGGAGATCCTTGCGCGCAAGCCCCTGCGCGTCGCGGAGGTGCCCTTCACCTTCGCCGACCGGCACGCGGGCGACTCCAAAGCGTCGGTGCGTCAGGGCATCCACTTCCTCTCGCAGCTGACGGCGCTGCGCTTCGGCAAGATGTCGCTGTTCGCCATCATCGGCGGACTCGGCGCGATCGCCAACCTTGCGATCGTCTGGGCGCTGACCGCGCTCGGCGTCGACTACCTCATCGCCGCGATCGTCGCCGCGGAGGCGACGATCATCGGCAACTTCCTGCTCATGGAGCGCTTCGTCTTCCAGGACATGAAGGGCGCCGCATCGGGCGGGTGGGTGCGCTTTGCGAAGTCGTTCGGCTTCAACAACGCCGAGGCGATCGTGCGCATCCCCCTCGTCGCGCTGCTGGTGGAAACCGGGCACGTCTCCGCCGTGCTGGCCACGGCGATCACCCTCGTGCTGGCCTTCTTCGTGCGCTTCGTCTTCCACTCGCTCGTCGTCTACGCACCGCGCAAGGCAGGCGAGCCGTCCAAGGCGCGACAGGTCGTCGAGGAGATCGACGACCTCGCGTCCGCTCCCGGCGAGCTGTGAGGACGCACCTCACCCGCAGTTCGGCGGTGTCGGGTCACCCGTTGGGGGAACTCCCTGGATCTCGCCCCACGCGTACCCGCTGACCTGCTCGCCGTCGAGGGTGCCCTCGTAAACGAAGAGCCCCTCGTACACGGCCCTCTTCAATGCGACGAGCTCCTGGTTCTCGCTGGCCGCGCGGAAGGTGAGGTCGGCGGCGGGGCGCGTGCCCGATGCCGAGAGCGTCACGTCGTACTCCAGGTGGTAGAGGTAGCAGCTGCCGGGTGAGGTCCACGTCTTGGCGGTCGGGGTGATCTCGATCGCCCCCTGCGGCCAGTTCGCCGTCGGTCGGAGCGTGCCGTTCGCTGCCTGGGTCGAGCCCGCGCCCCCGATCATCGCGTAGTGGAGGTCGCCGACCTCCGCCTGGCCCGTGGTCGCGATCAGCATGCCCTGGCGGGTTTCGGGCAGCTGCACCGAGAACTCGGTCCACTCGTAGCCGTTCTTCACCACGTACTGCGCCGACTCGTTGTAGGTCTCGGTGAGGTTGTCGAAGAAGAGCCGGCCCTCCGTGCCGCCGGCGACGTAGGAGGCGCCGATCCGGATCGACCACTCGGAGACCTCCACGAGGGGCATGGAGTAATACTGCGATCCCTGGCCGGTCATCGGGTCACCCGTCGCTGCCAGGTAGGAGCCGATGTCTCCGCCGTAGGTGTCGGTGATCGGTGTGCGCTGATCCTGGGTCGGAATGGCACCGCCCTGCGCGGGAAGCGGCTTGCCATCGAACATCCACAGCGGGAAGAACCCGTTCGGGCCGTACCCCCACTGGATGATGCCGGTGCGGTCCTGCGCCGTGACAGAGAGCTCAGCCCACTGCGCCGTGCTCGCGCCCGGCACCTCGACCTCGACCCCGACGGTGAGTTCGTACTCGGCACCGACCGCGCCGACAGTGCCGGAGACCACGCGCATGTCGATGACCTGTGTGGGCTCGTCCGCAGTGGCCTTCTCGACGTGGATGTTCCACGGGTCGTAGGCGATCGAAACGGGTGCCGACAGGTTGGCGAGCCCGTAGATCCCGCCGAAGGCGGGCCCGTCGTCGAGGGACAGGCGGTTGTAGATCAGGCCTGCCTCCTCCACCGTCAACCACGGCACCTGGAGGCCGGGAACGACGGTGTTGCCCTGCGACATCAGCGCGATCGAGTTGACGTCGCCGTCGGCCTCCACGAGGTGTCCGAAGAACTCGAAGGACTGGGAGTCGTACTGCGGGAGACCCGTCGAGAGGAATGCGCGGAAGCCCGTGCAGTCCTCGCCTTGGGCGTTCGGCGTGGTCGAGTACTCGGCGATAGAGCCGAAGTCCATCACGGGGATGCCCGGGTCCGTCGGGTCCGTGGCGCATGCCGGCGGCACGGCTGGGGTCGGGCTCGGTGTGGGTTTCGGGGTCGGAGAGGATGTGGGGTGCACCGTCGGTGCGGGCCGGGACCCACCGCCGGAACCGTGCGTTCCGCCGGAGCCCGTGGAGCCGCCGGCTCCGCCCGATCCGCCCTGAAAGCCGTCGCCAGAACCACCGCTCTCGGCGGCGGGTGGAGCGCTGGAGGGTGACGGTGACGGCGACACCGAGGACCGCGGCGTATCAGTCGGCGTCGCGGAGGACGACGGTGCCGGGGCGGCGGGCGCTGCGGCTGTCTCGGAGGGTTCTGGATCAGGCTCGCCGAACGTGCAGGCGCTCAGCCCGAAGAGGAGCAATGCGGTGACAGGAGGGGCGGCGGGGACTCGGCAGGGCCTCACGCGGGGAGTCTTCCACAGTGCCCGCGAGCGGCGCATCTCGCCGCGGGTGGGCGTGCCCTCCTGCCGAGCCATCCCTCTTTCGCCGAGCAGTCCCTTTCGCGTCCGCAGGAGAGGGGTGGCTCGACGTGAAAGGGGTCGCTCGGCGGACCGGCGGAGACGCGGAAACGGACGCTTGAGGCGGCCTACTCCACGGTCACGAGCACGCGCTGCCACCCGGATGAGCCGTCCGGGGCGATGGGGGCGCGCTCCTCGATCTGCAGATCACCGTCGGCGTTGACCGCGCGCACGGCGACGTAGTGCGTGCCCGGCTCCGCCTCCCACTCGAGGTACCACTGCACCCAGGTGTCGTCATTGATCGGGGGCGACAGCGTCGCCTGCTGCCACTCGCCGTCGTCGATGCTCACCTCGACGCGCTCGATCCCCACCGTCTGCGCCCACGCCATGCCCGCGATCGGCACCGTTCCCGCCGGAACCGGCGTGCCGGTGCGCGGGGTGTCCACGCGCGAGGAGAACTTGATCGGCGCCTTGGCGCTGTACCCGCGCGGTGTCCAATAGGCCTCGTCCTCGGCGAAGGTCGTCACCTTCAGCTCGGTGACCCACTTCGTCGCCGACACGTAGCCGTACAGCCCGGGCACGACCATCCGCACGGGGAAGCCGTGCTCGACCGGGAGAGGCTCGCCGTTCATGCCCACGGCGAAGATCGCGTCGAGACCGTCGTCGGTGAGCGAGGCGAGCGGGGTGGATGCGGTGTAGCCGTCGACGCTGCGCGAGAGCACCATGTCGGCACCGTCCTGCACGCCCGCCCGTGCGAGCACGTCGCGGATCGGCACGCCCAGCCACACGGCGTTGCCGACCAGGCCGCCGCCGACCTCGTTGGAGACGCACGTGAGGGTGACGGCGTACTCGTCGACACCCATCGCCAGCAGGTCGTCGAAGCTCATCTCGATTCGCTCGTCGACCATGCCGTCGATGACCAGCCGCCACGTCGCCGGGTCGACCGTCGGCACCGTCAGGGCCGTGTCGACGCGGTAGAAGTCCTCGTTCGGCGTGATCAGCGGTGACAGGCCGTCGATGTCGAACTCGGCCCCTTCCGGGATCGTCACCGTGCTTCCCGGCTCGGGGAGGGCGAGCTCCTCGCGGATCGCCCCGAGCGAGGAGGTCGCCGCGCTGATCGCGCGAGCCCCCACGCCGACGATGACCGCGGAGACTCCCGCGATCGCGCCGAAGCGAAAGAACCCGCGACGGTCGACGCCTCGCGCATCCGCGGATGCGGGTTCGTCCGTCGCCGAAGACGAGGTGTCGGTGGGGGATGCCTGCAGCGCCCGGTCGGGATTCAGCCAGCGCCGGAGCCGGTTCACGAGGAGCATCAGCATGACGGCGCCGGCGATCGTGCCGACCACGGGCGGCAGGGCGCTGAGCACCGTGGCGCCGGCGCGGGTGACGGTCGCGGCCGTCGCCAGGATGCCCGCGAGCACGAAGGCGGCGACGCCGAGCGGCGCGCGCACGTACTGCAGCACGCCGGCCAGGGCGGCGGCGATGGCGACGGCGAGCCCGATGCCGATCAGCAGCACGAGCTTGTCGGCCTCGCCGAAGGTGGCGATCGCGAACTCCTTCAGCGGCTGCGGCACCACGTCGACGATGAACGAGCCGACCGCGAGCACGGGGCTCGCTCCGCGGGCGACGAGAAGCGCGACGAGTTCCGCCGCGGCGAGAAAGGCCGCGCCGCCGATCAGCCCGGACAGTGCGCTCCACAGCCAGGCGCGCGCCGACATTCGTGTCGCTGCCATGCTCGTCCCCTCATCCCGGGGTCGTTCCCCGCTGAAGGTTGTTCGGAGCGGCGCTCGCCGCGGATGCATCCGGATGTGCGACGCGATCGGGAGCGGGCGACGACGACCTCGGTGTCGCAACCGGCACCCGAGCAGTAGCATCGAGCCCGTGACCGTGCTCGTGCTCACCATCGTCGGCGATGACCGCGCCGGTCTCGTCGCGGCCGTCTCCCGATTGGTCTCCGATCACGGCGGCAACTGGGAGCGCAGCGAACTCGCCGAGCTCGCGGGAACCTTCGCCGGCGTCATCGAGGTCGTCGTGCCAGACTCCGCAGCGGACGGGCTGCGCGAAGCGCTCGCCACGCTCGAGGGCACGCTCGCGGTCGCGGTGCACGAGAACCCGCGCGCTTCCGAGCGCACCGGCGTCGAGCTCGAGCTCACCGTGCTCGGCAACGACAGCCCCGGAATCGTGCGCGAGCTCGCATCGACGCTCGAGCTGCACGGTCTGAGCATCGACCACCTGTCGACCGAGACCCGGGATGCCGCCATGTCGGGCGGGCGACTCTTCGAGGCCACGTTCACGGCCCGGATGCTCGGCGGCGGTGATCCCGGTGATGTGCGGCTCGCCCTGGAGAAGATCGCCGCCGAGCTCCAGGTCGACGTGACCGTCGCTCCGCCCGGTCACTCGTAGCGCAGGCTCGCCACCGGGTCGGCCGCAGCGGCGCGCGCCGCCGGCAGCGTGCCGGCGAGAAAGGCGATGAACATCACCACCGCGGTGGTCAGCACGATCGACAGCGGATCGAACGCGAACAGCTCCAGGCCGGGCAGATCCGCGAGCAGGGTCGCTGCGAGTTGACGGCTCACCGTGGTGCCCAGGGCGATCGCCGCGGCAGCCCCCAGCGCGCTGCCGAGGAATCCGATGAACATCGCCTCGAGGCTGAACAGAGCGAAGACCCGCCCCGATCCCATGCCCATGGCCTTCATGAGCCCGATCTCGCGCGTGCGTTCCTGCACCGACATCAGCAGCGTGTTCACGATGCCGAGCGTTGCGGCCACGAGCGCGATGATCGCGAAGGCGTTGAGGATGAGCACGATGCCGTCGATGACCGCGACGAACGCGCCGAGCTGGTCGGCGATCGACTGGCCGGTGTAGCCGGCATCGTCGAGGCGCTCCTTGAGCGCCTCGACCTCGGCATCCGTTGCCTCGGGGTCGAAGAACACGCTCGCCGTCGCGTATCGGTCGAGGTCTTCCTCGGGCACGCCGGTGTTCTGCAGGGCGAAGAGCTCGTCGGTGGCGGCGGAGTTGGGGATGGTCGTCGTGCCCGCGCTGAAGGTCTCCTCGACGACGCCGGTCACGGTCGCCTCCAGCAGGTGCTGCGTGCGGGAACCGTCGGTCACGGCGATCGTGACGATCTCGCCGATCGCGCTGTCGGGATCGGCGAAGCCGAGCGGCTCGACGAGGGAGACGGGGATCGCGACCTCGGGCTCGTCGGATGAGCCCGACGGCTCCGATCCGGCGGCCATCTGCAGTTTCTGCCCGGGCACGGTGTTCTCGACCGCGGTCACGTACGGGGTGCCGTCTTCGCCGTATCGGATGAAGTCCGCCGAGACACCCTTGGTCGGTTCGACCCGGTCCACGCCCTCGATCTGCTCGAGCTCGGCGATGTCGTCGGGCGTCATCGCCACGACACCGGTGGTGGCCCCGGGTGCTCCGTCGGGTGCGCCGGGCACGGTGGTGTCGACCACATCCGGATCGTATTCCAGCGGCTCGTCACCGAAGCCGGTCGGCGCGGTCTCGCTCGCCTTGGTCGCGGTCAGCACCCCGTCCGCGCCGATCGCCGCGACGGTGTCGTCGATGAACCGGCCGACCCCCGTGCCGAGGCCGTTGGTCACGGTGAGGGTGAAGGCGCCGATGAACACGGCGAGCACCGTGAGCAGCGTTCGGGTCTTGGCGCGGAACGAGTTCTGCACCGCGGACGAGATGAGGCTCGACGTTCTCACGTCATCGCCTCCGCGTCGTCGAAGACCCCGTCGCGGATGTGCAGGCGCCGGTCGCAGCGGGCGGCGAGATCGTGATCGTGCGTCACGAGGATGAGGGTGATCCCGTGCCGCCGGTTGAGGTCGAAGAGGATGTCGGCCACGATCCCGCCGGTCGCCGAGTCGAGGTTGCCGGTGGGTTCGTCGGCGAAGATGATGCGAGGATCGTTGACGAGGGCTCGCGCGATGACGGTCCGTTGCTTCTGCCCGCCCGACAGATCCGTCGCCCGGTTGCGGGCCTTGTCGTCGAGTTCGAGCTGCGACAGTGCGGCCATGCCCCTGCGCCGCCGCTCGCGTGCGCCCACGCCGGCGATCTTCAGGGGCAGGGTGACGTTCTCGAGCACGGAGGCGTTCGGTGTCAGGAAGAACTGCTGGAACACGAAGCCGAAGGTGGTGTTGCGGGTGCGGTTCAGTGCGCGGCCGCGCAGCGCGGCGGTGTCCCGGCCGTCGAGGTGCACGGTTCCCGACGTGGGGGCATCCATGAGGGCGAGCACATGCATGAGGGTGGACTTGCCCGATCCGCTCTTGCCGACGATCGCGACGCTCTCGCCGGCATCGATGTCGAGGCTGACGCCGCGCAACGCCTCGAAGCGTGCGGTTCCGCGACCGTAGGACTTGTGCACGCCGCGGGCCGACACGACGGGCCGACGCTCTGTCATGCAGCCACTCTGGCCGAGTGTGACCGGGCCTGCATTCCCCTTGTGCGAATCCTCAGCGCGGCGTATCCGGGCGATGCGCCGGCGCAGAGGCGGTCCTACGTCGCGGGGTACTCGTAGACGCGCACGAGGTCGCCCTCGTGCACGAACAGCAGGACGCTGTCGGGATAGGCGACGCTGGTCTCGGCGGGAACGGTGGAATCGACGTCCATCGCGACACTCGCCGGGATCGGGCCCGCCGCGCATCCGGTGCGCCAGCGTCCCGTATAGATGCCGTCGTCGCCGTCGACGACTCCCGTGGCGACGATCATCAGGCAGGAATCCGTTCCGAAGCTGGCGGCCCACCGGTCGTCGACGGCGATCGGCGTCAGGCCATGGAAGTCCTCGAAGCCTTGGGCGCCGTAGCCTCGGGTGCCGAAGATCTCCGAGGGGTCGAAGCTCGGGTCGGGAGCCAGCACCGCGACGGGCGTGCCGCCGTCGGGCGCCGCGGTCGGCGGCGAAGATGCGGTCGAGGTGACGATCGCCGCGAAGACGGCCGTGATCGCCAGTGACGCCGCCCAGAGGGCTGGCACGAGCCAGCGGGGTCGCCGTCTCGTATCCGGCGACGATGACCAGACGGCAGGATCGCCGTCGGCGACGGGCGCCGCCTCATCGACGAGCGACGCGTCGATCATCGACGCGTCCGCGGGGGCCTTGGGGCGTGGGTCCGAGGGGTTGTCGCGATGGGGTTCCGGCGCGGGCGTGTCCGAAGCATCCCCCGTGCCGGCGGCGGCTTCGAGTTCGGTCAGTCGAGCCATCGCGGCGGGGTCGCGGTCGATGTCGGCGGACGGTCCGTAGGCGCGCAGACGCA
This sequence comes from Microbacterium sp. UBA3394, assembly GCF_002358725.1. Classification (NCBI taxonomy): domain Bacteria; kingdom Bacillati; phylum Actinomycetota; class Actinomycetes; order Micrococcales; family Microbacteriaceae; genus Microbacterium; species Microbacterium sp. UBA3394. The sequence continues at coordinate 4,580 of NZ_DEPK01000148.1, read as the reverse complement.
GGCGACGGAGTTCCTCCTGCTCGAGCGGCCCCATGTCCCCAGCCTCACACACTCACGACGTCGTGGCGTCGGGGATGTCCGGGGTTCCATGGCGCTCCGATAGCGCGTGCTCGATGCGTTGGAGGCGCACGATCGTCTCCGCTACTTCTCGGTCGTCGAGAATGCCCTCCAGGAGCCGGTTCCACGCGGCGTCCAGGCGTTCGATGTTGTCGGCCGCCTTGTCCGTGGGGTAGAGGCGCACGGTACGCGCTACCTCGCGCGATCAGACCGGCGCAGCCGCGTCACGTCTCAGCCCGCCGATAGGCGGTGAAGGTGAAGATGACAGGAGATTCTGCCGCGCAGCGGCGGGGTCGCGAGCTTTCGCGGCTTCCGCCGTCGAATCTCCTGTGCTGTTCACGGCCGGCGCGCCCTCTGACCGGGCAAAGCGAAACCCCCGCGATGTAGAAGCTACGCGAGGGTTCCTGGGGTGACTGTAACGATCACCCGTGTGGCTCCGACCGGCATCGATCCGGTGACCTTTCGATTTTCAGTCGAACGCTCTACCAACTGAGCTACAGAGCCGCGCGACATGTCTGCCGCGTCCTAGACGAAAGGCCTCCTCGAAAGAAGGCCCGTCGCTCGGAGCGACCCTGACGGGACTTGAACCCGCGACCTCCGCCGTGACAGGGCGGCACGCTAACCAACTGCGCTACAGGGCCATGATTGTTGAGTTGTGTCGGAAAGAGTGACCCCAACGGGATTCGAACCCGTGCTACCGCCGTGAAAGGGCGGCGTCCTAGGCCGCTAAACGATGGGGCCGAATGAACCCCTGATCTTGCGACCCGGTGCTCACGCTTACCGACGCTCAAGCATAAGAGAGATTCCGTGGAAACGCCAATCGGCCCCCGTATGACCGTTCTCGCGGCGCGCCGACGGCGAACAGCCCATCGGGGAGGGGATCGTTCATCGTGCGGAAATCGGTCCGCACCTGTTGCGGTTGTGACTCGTGTTGCTACTGTGATCAACGTTGACTGCCCCTGCGAGGAGGATCCGTGGACGCCCAGCACAGCGACCTCGATTGCGGCTGCGCGCCCACCGAAGCGGAGAAGAAGCGGCTCTGGCCGTCGGTGAACCGCCGCTCGGCGATCGGCATCGGCGCACTCGGCGCCCTGGGATTCCTGACCTTCTCGTCGCTCGCCTACTCTCCGGGTGCGATCGCCATCGAGGGCTACCCCTCGTGGGATGAGGTCGAAGCCGCCAAGGCGAACGAGGCGGCGAAGGCCGCCGAGGTCTCCAAGATCCGCAACCTCATCTCGAGCCTGCAGGCCGAGGTCGCGCGCACGCAGGCAGAAGCCGAGGCCGCATCGAACGAGTTCTACGAGGCGCAGCAGGCGTTCTTCGAGGCGTCGTTCAAGGCCGATGAGCTTCAGGCTCAGGCCGACGAGCAGGCCGAGGCCGCCAACGAGGCGGCGAACAAGGCCGGGCGAGTGGCGGCGCAGCTGTATCGCAACGGCGGCGACGACACCTCGCTGGAACTGTTCTTCTCGGGCTCGGCGGCGACCGCCGACGACCTGCTGTCGCGCCTGGGAACGATGGACAAGCTGCTCGAGCGGAACCAGACCGTCTACAGCGAGGCCGTCACGGCGCGCGACGCCGCGCAGAGCCTCTCCGACCAGGCCGAGGTGGCTCGCCAGGAGCGGGATCGCCTGCAGAAGGTCGCCGAGGAGAAGATGGTCGAGGCGCAGGAGAAGGCAGAGGCCGCTCAGGCCGCCCTCGCTGCGCAGGAGTCCAATCTCTCCACCCTTCAGGCCCAGCTCGCGGCCCTTGAAGACGAGACCGCCCAGACGATCGCCGACTACAAGGCGGGCGTCGAAGAGGAGAAGCGGCGCAAGGCCGAAGCCGCCGCCCGGGCCAAAGCGGAGGCCGAGCGCCTCGCCCGCGAGGCGGCCGAACGCGCGAAACAGGAGCAGCAGAACTCCGGTGGCGGATCCTCCGGCTCCAGCAGTGGCGGGTCGTCCGGTTCCAGTGGCGGTAACGGCGGTGCCGTCGTCGGATCCGGGTGGGCGCGGCCCGGTTCCGGGTACCGATCCTCGGGATACGGATGGCGCACGAGCCAGTGCGGTCCGAGCTACTGCTCCTCCAGCTTCCACGCGGGCGTCGACCTCGCGGCCGGCTGCGGTTCTGCGATCTACGCCGCGTCAGCCGGAACAGTCGTCTACGCCGGATACAACGGCGGCTACGGCAACTACATCAAGATCGACCACGGCGGCGGCATCGGCACCGGGTACGCCCACATCCAGAACGGTGGGATCTGGGTGGGCTACGGCCAGCGCGTCAGCGCGGGGCAGGCCATCGCCGCCGAGGGCAACACCGGCAACTCCTTCGGCTGTCACCTGCACTTCGAGACGTACATCAACGGCTCTCCCGTGAACCCGATCAACTTCATGGCGGCGCGCGGCGTCAGCGTCTGAGCACCGATCAGGCCGACGACGCGCGTTCGAGCGTGGCCCTGGCCTGCTGAGCGGCCGCGGCCAACCGGTCGCGTTCGACCGCATCGAGATCGGATGCCTCGAGCGACGCCTCGATTCGTCCCAGCTGCTGCGACAGGGCATCGCGCTGCGCGGCGTGCTGCACGTGCCACGCGACGTCATCGATCGTCCAGAGCAGCCGCTCCAGCACATCCGGTGCGCCGGCGCCGTAGCGACGAATAGGTGAGATCGCGACATCGAGGAGTTCGGCGAAGTCGTCGCCGCACGGGAGCAGGCGCGTGACGCCGTCCTGCGATGCGTACGCCTCCGGGCGCGGGGGCTGGGCCGCCAGGTCGCACAGGAGCGCGGAGATGTGGCTGAGCGCGTGGACCGCTGTCGTCGGATCGTTGACGCCCGGGGACAGGGCGCGACTGGCGACGTCGACGAGCTGCCGCAGCCCGAACCCGACATCCTGCGCGGGCGTGCGTTCGTAGTCGGCGCTGAAACACGCGGCGATCTCATCCGCGATGCGCTCGTCGGTGCGCCCCGGCCCGTCGATCTGGGCGGGATGCCACCATCGTGCGAGCGGCGTGCCCGCGATGATGCTGCCGCCCACGGGGCGCAGCTCGCGCACCACGATGTCGTGAGCGACGGCGAGATCGATCAGCTCGCCGCGGTCGACGCCGGAGACGAAGCCCGACGTGCGCGCGAACACGGTGTGCCCGCGGTCGGGCTCGATCGGTGCCGGGGCGGGGGTTCCGGGTGGCGCATCCGCCAGCAGCGCGATGGTGTGCGCCGCCTCACGATGCACATCGCGCATCATCGTCTCCACCCGGAGCTGCCGGGCGAGATGAGCGAGGAAGAAGGTGAGCACCACGACGCTCACCAGGGTGAGTACCGAGGCGACGGTCACCGCGATGCGCGGCACGAAGGCGTCTGCCTCGTCGGTGGCGTTCTCGACCGTGCGCAGCACCGTGAGCGCGTACGCGAACGTGCCGAGGAAGACCGCGAGCGTGCCCTGGACCATCGGGTCCGAGGCGAACATGCGCAGGAGCCGCGGAGACGCCTGGCTGCTCGCCAGCTGCAGGGCGACCACCGTCAGTGAGAACGTCAGCGACGTGGCCGTGATGAGGGATCCGGCGATCGCGGAGAGGACGGCGCGCGCGGCATCCGTCCCGCCGGAGAAGATGAACGCCGTCACCGTGTCGGCGAGGGACGCGTCGACGGAGCGGTCGAGCTCCGGCAGCGCCAGGCCGATGAGCACGGCCCCGATCACCGCGATGAGCGGCGCGGGCCACAGGCGCGACGCGACCGCGTCGCTGATCACGGCGATGCGCCGTCGCACCGCACCGCGTCGCGCCATGTGGTCTCCCGTTCGGATCAGCGGGTGCTCGGGGCTTCGCCCTCACCCTGCGTGCGGGTCTCGCCCTCGTGCTCCTCGAACCGCGCGAAGGCCTCGTCGACGAGGCGTTCGGCTTCGGCGGCATCCGCCCACTCGTCGACCTTGACCCACTTGCCGGGCTCGAGGTCCTTGTAGTGCTCGAAGAAGTGGTTGATCTCGTTGCGTGTCCACTCATCGATGTCGGAGACGTCCTGGATGTGGTTCCAGCGGGGGTCGTTCGCGAGAACTGCGACGACCTTGTCGTCGCCGCCGGCCTCGTCCGACATCTTCAGCACGCCCACGGGCCGCACCTTCACGAGCACGCCCGGCATGATGTCGCGGTCCAGCAGCACGAGCACGTCGAGCGGGTCGCCGTCTTCGCCCAGGGTGTTCTCGAAGAACCCGTAGTTGGAGGGGTATCCCATCGGGGTGTACAGGATGCGGTCGAGGTAGACCCGGCCGGTGCCGTGGTCGACCTCGTACTTGATGCTGCTGTTGCGAGGGATCTCGATGACGGCGTCGTACGCGCCCATGCTTGCTGCTCCTTCGGAAGACGTGCGGATGCGCGACCAGCCTAGTTGCACGCCGGCTCCCCGTGAGGCGCGCCGATGCGCGCGGTACCGTGGCCGCATGCCGCACCGTCCGAGTCTGGATCCCGCCGTCGCCGACGTGCGTCGCGCGGTGCGCGGCGCCCTGGCCCGCCTCGCCGCCGACGCTCCGCTCGTGGTGGGCCTGTCCGGTGGCGCCGACTC
>NZ_DEPK01000261.1:0-4193 GCF_002358725.1 Microbacterium sp. UBA3394 | reverse complement strand
GCGTCCACGGCGGTGACCTGCTTCGACGCGGCCGAGATGGATGCGTACCTGTACGACATCCCGGAGGATCCGCGCGGAAGCGATGGCTGGACCGAGGAGCTCGAGGAGCGCAACCAGGAGTTCGCGGATGCGTGCGAGGCGGGCAGCGACGGCATCCTGCCCTACATCACCACCGACAACTCCGCTCGCGACATGGACGTGCTCCGGGCCGTGCTGGGCGACGCGCAGCTGAACTATCTCGGGTACTCCTATGGGACATTCCTCGGGGCGACGTACGCCAAGCTCTACCCGGAGAAGGTCGGGCGCCTCGTGCTCGACGGCGCGATCGACCCCTCCATCTCCGGACTCGAGGTCGGCACGACGCAGGCCCTCGGTTTCGAGTCCGCGCTGCGGGCGTACATGGCCGATTGCCTCGACGGTCAGGACTGCCCCTTCCGAGGGTCGGTCGACGATGCCATGGCCGACCTCGGAATCCTGCTCGCCGCCGTCGACGCCGAGCCCCTGCCCGCGGCGGACGGCCGGCAGCTGGGTGCGGACTCGCTCATGACGGGGATCATCGCCGCTCTGTACTCCCAGGACAGCTGGCCCTTCCTCACCCAGGCGCTGACCGACGCTCTGGCCGGCGACCCGACCCTCGCGTTCACGCTCGCCGACTTCTACAACGGCCGGGAGGGCGGCGAGTACACCGACAATTCCGCCGAGGCCTTCCGCGCCTACAACTGCCTGGACTACCCCGACGACGCCACCGACGCGGAGGAGCAGGCGGCGGAAGACCTCATCGCCGACGAGGCGCCGACGATCGCTCCGTACTGGTCGGGCCCCGACCCCTGCGATGCGTGGCCGGCCGATCCGACCGGGGTGCGCGAGGAGATCACCGCGGACGGCGCGGCGCCCATCCTCGTCGTCGGCACGACCAACGACCCCGCGACCCCGTACGAATGGTCGGTGGCGCTCGCCGATCAGCTGTCGTCCGGCGTTCTGATCACGCGCGTGGGCGAGGGGCACACGGGCTACAACAAGGGGAACGCCTGCGTGGATGACGCCGTCGACGCGTATCTCCTGAACGGCACCGTCCCCGACGGCGACATCACCTGCGAGTGACCCGGCGCCGATGGTTCGCGGCGGCCTTCACGAGGCTGTAAGATCGTTGATCGTGCATCGCGCAAGCGGGGCGCGCCACCTTAGCTCAGTCGGCAGAGCGATTCACTCGTAATGAATAGGTCAAGGGTTCGATTCCCTTAGGTGGCTCAGACGCGAAGGGGTCGCATCCGCGGCCCCTTTCGCCCTCTCCACCGGAGGATCGCCGATGCACGGAGCGGTCGACACAGTCGCCGAGATCTTCGCGTGGCTCGGATTCGGTGTCGGCACTCTGGTTGCCGGGCTCTCGCTCATCCTCTATCTCGTCGACGGCACGTGGCGACCCGTGCGCATCGTCATCGACGATGCACCCGAGGGCCGGGTCGCCCGCTGGTTCGGCGACGACGGTGTCGGTCAGGCCGTGCTGACCGCGGAGCAGGAGCAGGCGATCGGTCACGACGACACCGCAGACGCCTTCGCCCGCCAGGGGAGCCGTGACCGCCTGCGCCTGACCGCGCATTCGCCGCTCGTGCGGGCAGTCACCTGGTTCGCCGTGGGGTTCCTCGGCGTCGGCGTCGTGTCGCTCGGCGTCTCGATCGCGCTGATCTTCGTGCGCGGGTGACCGCGTCAGCCGACCGCGAGCATCCCGCCAGCGACGAGCGCCAGAACGAGGCCGATCCACTGCACTCCCGCGACGCGCTCCCGGAGCACGAGCGCGGCGAGGAGGATCGTGCCGGCGGGGTAGAGCGCGGTGAGGGCGGAGACCACCGCGAGATCGCCCGATCGCAGCGCGACGAGGGCTGCGACGTTCGCGCCGACGTCGAGCAGCCCGCATCCGATCGCCAGCCACCAGGGTGAGATCTGCAGCCCGTGCCCAGCCGCCGTCGGGGCCCCGCCGGCGTGCTCGAGGTCGACGTGGCCGCTCGGCGCGGCACCCACGCGCGCGCCGACGGGCAGAAGAGCGTGCGTCGCCGGCCGCCCGCGCCGCCGGGCGATGACGACCATGCCGAGCACGACGGCGCCGGTGATGACGGTGCTCGTCGCGCGGTTGACGACGAGGGGAACGAGACCGCTCGCCTCGCTGGTCTGATCCAGCGCGATGAGGAACGCGCCGATGGCGGCGCCGGCGCCCAGGGCCATCAGGAGGCCGCGGAGGCTCGGGCGCACGACCTTCTCGCCGGGGATGAATCCCACCAGGATGACCGCGACGAGCGCGACCCCGAGCCCCGCGTAGCCCAGGGTGCTGAAGGCCTCACCCTGAACGAGCAGCCCCCACGACATCGGGGCGATCGCCGTCACGACGGCCGTCAGCGGCGAGAGGATGCTCATCGGCCCGATCGCGAGGCACGCGTAGAGGAGCACGATGGCGACGACGCCGAGCATGCCGGAGAGCAGTCCCCATATCACATCGGTGCTCAGCCACGCGCCGCCGACGAACGGCAGGGTGGCGAGGAGCGCGAGGAGACCGGTGGCGGCCGCGACCGCGGTGACGACGATGGACCGCAGACGTCGTGCGGCGAGACCGCCGAGGAAGTCGGCGGAGCCGTAGACGAGGGCCCCGGTGAAGGCGATCAGCGCGGCGAACATCGGGATCAGCCTACGGGCGTCCGTCTGGTGCCGATATCGCTAGATAGGCTAGCTATATGTCCTCGCCGCAGCACCTCCGACGCACGCCCCCACGGTGGGCGCGGGTCGGCATCCCGATCGTCCTCGTTCTCGTCTGGCTCATCGGAGGCTCCGTCGGGGGCCCGTACTTCGGAAAGGTCGACGAGGTCGCCACCAACGACCAGTCCAGCTTCCTTCCCGAGAGCGCCGACGCCACGCAGGTCTCCGAACGGCTGCCGGACTTCCTCGGCGACGACACCATCCCGGCCGTCGTGGTCGTCACCGGCGACGGCGCCCTCTCGGATGACGACCTCGCGGAGATCACCGATCTCTCCGACGAGATCGCGGACCTTCCCGGCGTCGTGGACGGCGTCTCCCCGCCGATCGTCTCGGAGGACGGGGAGGCGGCACAGATCTTCGTGCCGATCGATTCGTCGGGCGAGGTGCGCGAGACGGTCGAGGAGATCCGCGACCTCATCGAGACGGACCTGTCCGACGGCATGCAGGGCTGGGTCACCGGCCCGGCCGGGTTCACCTCCGATCTCACCGAGGGTTTCCTCGGCATCGACGGTCTGCTTCTCGCGGTGGCCCTTATCGCGGTGTTCGTGATCCTCGTGATCGTCTATCGATCCCCCCTCCTGCCGATCCTCGTGCTGCTCACGAGCGTTTTCGCGCTGTGCGTCGCGCTGCTGGTCGTGTGGTGGCTCGCGTTCGCCGACGTCTTCGTGTTGAACGGCCAGGTGCAGGGCATCCTGTTCATCCTCGTGATCGGCGCGGCGACCGACTACGCCCTGCTCTACGTCGCGCGGTTCCGCGAGGCCGTGGGTGAGGGACTCGGGCGCTGGGATGCGGCCCTGCGGGCCTGGCGCGGGGCGTTCGAGCCCATCCTCGCGTCCGGTGGCACCGTGATCGCCGGACTCCTGTGCCTGCTGCTCAGCGACCTCGCGACCAACCGCGCCCTCGGTCCCATCGCCTCCATCGGCATCGTCTTCTCGATGCTGTCCGCTCTGACCTTCCTGCCGGCGCTGCTCGCGCTGTTCGGTCGAGCCGCCTTCTGGCCGTTCATCCCGAAGGCGCCTCCCGCGCAGATCCCCGACGATCTGACCCAGCCGGTCGCCGGATTCTGGCAGCGGCAGGCGCGCCTGGTGGCGCGTCACGCGCGCCCCGTCTGGATCATCAGCACGGTCGTCCTCCTCGCCGCCGCCGTGGGTGTCACGCAGCTGAAGGCCGACGGCGTCGCCACCAGTGACCTCGTGCTCGGCGCCTCCGAGGCGCGCGATGGTCAGGACGTGCTCGCCGAGCACTTCCCGGCGGGGTCGGGAAGCCCGGTGTACGTGATCGTCCCCGAGTCCGATCTGGCCGCGGGCGCCGAGGTGCTCGACGAGAACGCGGGTGTGGATGCCGTCGCCGTCGCGAGCGAGGATTCGCCCACCGGCCAGGCGAATGTCGTCGTCGATGGCGGCGAGGCCACGATCGAGGCGTTCGGCCCCCCGGGATCCGCGGCGCCGGAG
>NZ_DEPK01000073.1:4153-5337 GCF_002358725.1 Microbacterium sp. UBA3394 | reverse complement strand
CATGAGCAGCGTGCTGGGGCTCTCGTCGCCCACCGGAGGCAGCGGCCGCGTCGAGACGGACACCGCACGCCACTGCCCCGTTGTGTCGAACACCCAGGCGCGCTCGCCGTCGAGATGCTCGCCGCGGGCAGCGCGATGCACGGGCCGCTCGTCGGCGGCGAGCGCGCGACCGCGCTGGGATTCGTAGTCGACCGTGCGAGGGGGCTGCGTCGGATCGTCGGGGTCGATGCCGTAGAGGGTGAGGTAGGCGGCGTTGGGGGAGACGAGGTCGCCGGCCGGGGTCACCCGCGCGATGGCGATCGGCACGCCGTCGAACATCTGCGTCGCGCGCTCCTGCTGCGCCGACACGCGGGCGAGGGTGCGCTGGGTCCTGTCGGCCTGGCTGCGCAGGAGCGACTTCATGGCCGTCGTGCGGCGCGACATCTGGCGGAAGAGCACTCCGAGGAACGCCAGACACAGCACGACGATCGCGAACCGCAGAGTGATGCTCGAGGTCGCACCCGCCCCGACCGCCTCGAAGAGGATGACGGCCGAGATGAGCGCGAAGGCGGCCCCCAGCCACCTCGCCGGGAAGTGCGTCGCGATCCACGCCACGGGAAAGCACCACAGGAACTCCAGCCGCAGCTCGCCGCCCTGCGACATGACCCCGACGGCGAAGGTGTCCACAAGCGGCACGGCCACCACCGCGTCGCGGGAGACGCGATCCCATGGGATGAACATGACCACGGCGCTGATGAGGATCAGCATCGTCGCGCCGACGATGAGGGGAGGCTCGGTGAGCCGGTCGCGGTCGAGCGTCGTGATCACCAGCATGATCACCACGACCGCCGCGGCCAGCACGAGCTGCCACAGCCAGATCGACCGCGTGCGCGTGCTGACGGCGCGCTTCGACCCGGCGGGGGTCGTGCGCGCGGCAGCGGTCGTGTCGCCGGGCCCCCGCATGCCGCCTACCCGGCTGCCGCCGCGGAGGCGTCGCCGTCGGCTTCGGTGAGGCGATAGCCCACGCCTCGCACCGTCTCGATGTAGCGCGGTGCGGCCGAACTGTCGCCGAGCTTGCGGCGCAGGTTGGTGATGTGCGCTTCGACGGCGCGCTCGTCGGCGTCGCTGACGTAGGTGTCCTCGGTGGGGTCGCCGCGCAGCATGCGAGCCAGTTCTGCCTTGCTGCGCACGCGGCGCCGCGTGCG
>NZ_DEPK01000073.1:0-4040 GCF_002358725.1 Microbacterium sp. UBA3394 | reverse complement strand
GTCGCCGTCGGCTTCGGTGAGGCGGTACCCCACGCCTCGGACCGTCTCGATGTAGCGCGGTGCGGCCGAACTGTCGCCGAGCTTGCGGCGCAGGTTGGTGATGTGTGCTTCGACCGCGCGTTCGTCGGCATCGCTGACGTACGTGTCCTCGGTGGCGTCGCCGCGCAGCATGCGAGCCAGTTCGGCCTTGCTCCGCACGCGGCGCCGCGTGCGCAGCAGAGCCGCCAGCAGATCGAACTCGCTGCGGGTCAGGCCCGGGTCGTCGGCGCCGAGGGAGACCATCCGGCTGTCGGCATCGAGGGTGACGTCGCGGTGCGCGAGCAGCTCCACCGGTGCGGTGAGAGCGTGCGGCGCTGCCTTCTCCTGCCGCTCGAGGCGGCGGGCGAGGGCATCGATGCGGGCGCGCAGTTCGCGGGGACGGAACGGCTTGGCGATGTAGTCGTCGGCACCGGCGCTCAGACCGAGGACCGCGTCGACTTCGTCGGCGCGCCCGGAGATGATGAACATGTACGCGTCGGATGCCGCGCGGATGCGGCGCGCGGCTTCGAAGCCGTCGATCCCGGGGATGGAGATGTCGATGGTGATGGCGTCGGGGTCGCGTTCGACGACGGCGCGAACGCCCTCCTCGCCGTCGGCGACAGGCACCGCCTCGAAGCCGGCGCCCACGAACACCTCCGCGATCACGGCGCGCATGTCGGGATCGTCCTCGATGATCACCGCGGTGCGGCGGTCGGCTGTCGTCATCTCTCGCCTCCCCCGCTGGAACTCATGATCCGAACCTGGCCGCATCCCCATCCGCGGCGTGGCTGAATTGTCTCACATTCCTTGCGCTCATCTTGCGGTACTCCCTTCCGACCGTGTCGCGTGCGGGCTCGATCGCCGCCTGCCGCGATCACGCTCGGATCGCCGGATCGGGATCGCTCCACCACTGCACCGTCTGAAGCACCCAGAAGGCGAGGAAGAGCGTGAGGGCGGCGACCTCGCACACGAGCACCGGAGGCAGTCCGGCGTCGTACCCGGTCGCGGTGATCACCCCGTAGGCGATGCCGGTCACCACCAGGAGCGCCGCGATGGCGATGTATCCGGCGCGCATCCACGGGGCGACGGGGTCGGCGCGCGTGGTCGCCGCGAGCACGGCGACGGCGGCGATCGATGCGAAGAACACCAGCGTCGCGATCGGATGCGCCCAGCGGGCGAACGTGTCAGGCACCGCCCACGCCGTCGCCGCGACCGCGGTGAGCACGGCCGCGGCGGTGCCGATGCTGATCCCTGCGCCGATCCGGTCGGTGCTCCCCGCCGCAGTGAGGACGATGGCGATGGCCACGGCCATCGCCCCGACGACGACGTAGGTAACCACGGACGTGCCGGTCTCGACCGCGGTGCCCGACGCCGGCGGGGTCGTCGGCACGAGCGCGATGAGCGGGGCGAACAGCGCAGCGGCGTCGAGGAGCGCCCGGGACGGGCCGCGCCCCGACAGGGCGAACAGCGCGAGGGACGCTGCGATCAGGGCGCCGACGAATACGTCGCGAGCGGGGGAGTAGTAGTACGCGCTCACGGAGGGCAGCACGCCCACCGCGGTGCTCGCCGAGACGACGGCCGTGAAGATCGCGACGACGGTCGCGGCCGTGCCGATGCGGAGGTAGCGGTAGGTGCGCTGCGACGAGGTGGCGGTGGGCGCGACGGCGGTCAGGACGGAGGCTCCGCGCACGACGATCGAGACCGTGCGCCGACTCCCCATGCGCCGCACGGTAGCACGGGGGCGCGACCCCCACCCCCGTCGTCACCGCTGCGTCACCGGGTCGGCCTATCATGCCGCCGTGATCGAAGGGGTCGACCGGTTCCGCGGCGATGTGCAGGGGCTGCGAGCCCTGGCGGTGCTCGCGGTGGTGCTCTACCACACGGGGGTCCCCTTCGTCGCCGGGGGCTACGTCGGGGTCGACGTGTTCTTCGTGATCTCCGGTTTCCTCATCACCGGCCATCTTCTCCGGGAGCGGGAGCGCACCGGCCGCGTGGCACTCGGACCGTTCTACGCGCGACGCGCGCGGCGCATCCTGCCGGCGTCGTTCGCGGTGCTGCTGGCCTCGCTGCTCGCGGCGCTGGTGTGGTATCCGCCCCTGCTCCTCCGCGAGGTCTGGAACGCCGCCGTCGCGACGGCCTTCTTCGTTCCCAACTACTTCTTCGCCGTCACCGGAACGGACTACCTGGCCGAATCGACTCCCTCGCTGTTCCAGCACTACTGGTCGCTCGGTATCGAGGAGCAGTTCTACCTCGTGTGGCCGATCGTGCTCATCGCCCTCACCGGCGTCCTCCGGACCCGGCGCTCCCTCTTTCTCGTCCTCGCCGTCGTCACGACGCTGTCGTTCGCCGCGTGCGTGGTGCAGACCTCGGCATCGCAGCCGTGGGCGTTCTTCTCGCTGCACACCCGGGCGTGGGAGCTCGCCGCGGGAGGCCTGGTCGCCCTCGCGCTGCAGCGGCGCTCCCGGCCGTTTCCCGCGCCGGTCGCGGCGGCGATCGGATGGGCGGGAGTCGCGGGCATCGTCGGGTCGGCGCTGCTGTTCTCCGACGACATCGGGTTTCCCCGGCGCCTGGGCGGCGGTGCCGGTGTGCGCGACCGCCGCGGTCATCGTCGCGGGCTCGCAGGGCGGCGGACCGAGCCGGACACTGTCGCTGCCGCCGCTCCTGTTCGTCGGGGCGCTCTCGTATGCGCTGTACCTCGTGCACTGGCCGCTGATGCTCATCCCGCAGGCGGCGGTCGGATTCGATCACCCGTTGCCGCTGGTGGCGAAGCTGGGGCTTGCGGCGCTGGCCGTGCCCGTCGCCTGGCTGCTGCGCCGCCTGGTCGAGGAGCCGGGCCGCCACGTGGGGTGGCTCACCCGCGCCCGCCCGCGGCGCACCCTCGCCGCTGCGGGCGTCGCGTCGGCGGTCGTGGCGCTCGCGGCCACGGTTGCGTATGCGGTGTCGGAGACACGTCCCCTTCACAGCGAGCGGGTCGTCTCACAGACGACCATGACCGGTCCGCCCGCGGTGACCGATGTCGTTCCGGCCAACCTGGTACCCGCGCTGGACGAGGTCGCCGAGGACCAGCCGAGCATCTACGCCGACGGCTGCAACCTCGGGTATGCCGAGGTGGATCCGGTCGACTGCGTGGATGGCGACCTCGATGCTCCGCGGATCGTGCTGTTCGGGGATTCTCACGCGGCGCAGTGGTTCCCGGCGCTGCAGAGAGTTGCCCGAGAGAGGGGGTGGGCCCTGGAGAGCCACACCAAGAGCTCGTGCCCGTCGGTGGATGTGGCGGTGCTGCGCAGCGGCGTGCCGTACGGCGAGTGCGATCGATGGCGTGACGCCGTCATCGACCGCCTCGCCGAGGATCCTCCGACGGTGGTCGTGCTGGCGAACTACGGGTCCGCCGACCTGGCGGTCGAGGCGGACCGCACCGGGCAGTGGGCGGACGGGATGCGCTCGACGCTGTCGCGCATCGCCGCGCCGGTCGTCGTGCTCGCCGACACTCCCGATCTGCGCACCTCGCCGACGGTGTGCCTCTCGGCGCACTTGGAGTCGGCGCGCTCATGCGCCAAGGAGACCTCGATCGCCCTCGACGGCGAGACACGGGAGGTCGAGCGGACGGTGACGGATGCGGCACACGTGCCCTACATCGACCTGACGGATCACCTGTGCACCTCTGAGCTCTGCGCGCCCATCCTCGGAAGCACCCTGGTCTACCGCGATTCGCATCATCTCACCGCGACAGCGAGTGCCCTGCTCGGCGGGCCGTTGGCGAGGGCCATGACGCCGCTCCTCGATGCGATGGACACCCTCGAGGGGTGAGAATCCTCTCATCGGGTATCGCGCGATCCGCATGATCACGCGGATCGCGCGGTCTTGTCCCCCGAACGGATGACAGACGCATCCGAGGCCTGCGACGTATCGTCGTCGACGAAGCATCTCCCCGCTGATGCGGACCGGCGGATTTCGGGTATCCGACCGCTCCATTCGAAAGCGGAAGAGCGACCCCGGCAACCCCAGTGCCGGGGTCGCTGTCC
>NZ_DEPK01000030.1:4573-8098 GCF_002358725.1 Microbacterium sp. UBA3394 | reverse complement strand
AGCCAGGCGGTGTGGCTGCGGCTGCGACGTCCCATCGGCGACGACCCCCTGGTGCACCGAGCGGTCCTGGCCTACATGAGCGACCTGTCCATCCAGGAGTCCATCCTGCGCGCGCACGGCATCGCGTGGGCGACGCCGGGCCTGAAGGTCGCCAGCCTCGATCACGCCATGTGGTGGCACCGCTTCGCGCGCGTCGACGAGTGGCTGCTCTATGTGCAGGAATCCCCGAGCGCGCGCGGCGGCCGCGGTCTCGGCACCGGCCGGCTCTACACGCGGGACGGCGCCCTCGTGGCAAGCGTCGCCCAGGAGGTCATGGTGCGCGTCCCGGCGTCGTGACGGGGGGAGTCAGCGCCGGTGGCCGAAGCTGATCGGATCACCCAGGAACGGCTCCCACGCGGACCTCTCGTCCGTCGAGAGCCGCATCGGACGGCCGGATGCGGCGTCCACCTTCACGACGACAGTCGTGGCCCGTGCGTACACGTGCGGTTCGGAGTCGGTGATCGGCCCGCACACCTCGTAGCAGACCTCGATGCTCGACCCGCCGAGTCGCCCGAACCAGATCTGCACATCGAGCGGCTCGCGTCGGTAGGGCACCGGCGCGAGATACTCGATCTCCTGCCGGGCGATGAGCGTGAGCACGCCGCTGTGCAGCCCGGAATCGAGCACGGCCGTCGGCGGCGCGGTCTCGCCGGCATGCGGCAGCCAGAAGGCACGCACGCGCGCCTCTTCGAGGAGCTTCAGCATCGTCGCGTTGTTGACGTGATTGAACGCGTCGAGGTCGCCCCACCGTAGATGGATGGGGATGTGGAGCCGACCGCCGCCGGTCTCAGTCACGCGTGAGCTTGCGATACGTCGAGCTCGCGCGGTTGAGGGCGTCGGGCCCGAGACGCTCGAGCTTGTTCTGCTCGTAGGCTTCGAAGTTCCCCTCGAACCAGTACCACCGGTCGGGATCCTCATCGGTGCCCTCGTAGGCGAGGATGTGGGTGGCGATGCGGTCGAGGAACCACCGGTCGTGCGTGATGACCACGGCGCATCCCGGGAACTCCAGCAGGGCGTTCTCGAGCGAGCCGAGGGTCTCGACGTCGAGGTCGTTGGTGGGCTCG
The DNA here is from genome assembly GCF_002358725.1 of Microbacterium sp. UBA3394. Taxonomy (NCBI): domain Bacteria; kingdom Bacillati; phylum Actinomycetota; class Actinomycetes; order Micrococcales; family Microbacteriaceae; genus Microbacterium; species Microbacterium sp. UBA3394. The sequence continues at coordinate 6,995 of NZ_DEPK01000030.1, read as the reverse complement.
TCGAGCAGCAGCAGGTTCCCGCCCTCCTTGAGCGTGAGCGCGAGGTTCAGTCGGTTGCGCTCACCTCCGGAGAGGACGCCCGCCTTCTTCTGCTGGTCGGGCCCCTTGAATCCGAACTTCGACACGTAGGCACGAGAGGGGATCTCGGTCTTGCCCACGGTGATGATGTCCAGGCCGTCTGAGACGACCTCCCACAGCGACTTGTTCGGGTCGATGTTCGAACGGGTCTGATCGACGTAACTGATCTTGACGGTCTCACCGACCTTCAGATCGCCGCCGTCGAGCGATTCCAGACCGACGATCGTCTTGAACAGCGTGGTCTTGCCGACACCGTTGGGACCGATGACGCCGACGATGCCGTTCGGCGGCAGGCTGAAGGTGAGACCGTCGATGAGCGAACGACCGTCGAAGCCCTTCTGCAGCTTCTTCGCCTCGATCACGATGTTGCCGAGGCGAGGTCCCGGCGGAATCTGGATCTCCTCGAAGTCGAGCTTGCGGGTGCGCTCGGCCTCGGCCGCCATCTCCTCGTAGCGGGCCAGACGCGCCTTCGACTTGGCCTGACGGCCCTTGGTGTTCGAGCGGACCCAGTCGAGTTCCTCGGAAAGGCGTCTGGCGAGCTTCGCGTCCTTCTTGCCCTGGATCTCGAGGCGCTCGCGCTTCTTCTCGAGGTAGGTCGAGTAATTGCCCTCGTACGGATAGAGACGCCCGCGGTCGACCTCCGCGATCCACTCTGCGACGTTGTCGAGGAAGTACCGGTCGTGGGTGATCGCGATCACCGCACCGGCATACTTCTGCAGGTGCTGCTCGAGCCACAGCACACTCTCCGCGTCGAGGTGGTTGGTGGGCTCGTCCAGCAGGAGCAGATCGGGCTTTTGAAGCAGGAGCTTGGTGAGGGCGACACGACGCTTCTCGCCTCCGGAGAGGTGCGAGATCTCGGCGTCTCCGGGCGGCGTGCGGAGGGCGCTCATGGCCTGTTCCAGCTGCGAGTCGAGATCCCACGCGTCGGCCGCGTCGATCTCCTCCTGCAACTGGCCCATCTCCGCCAGCAGCGCGTCGAAGTCGGCGTCGGGGTCGCTCATCAGCGCCGAGATCTCGTTGAAGCGGTCGAGCTTGGCCTTGATGGCGACGCCCTCCTGGATGTTCTCCAGCACGGTCTTGGTCTCGTCGAGCTCCGGCTCCTGCATGAGGATGCCGACGGTGAAGCCCGGGCTGAGCTTCGCCTCGCCGTTCGACGGCTGGTCGAGGCCGGCCATGATCTTCAGGATCGTCGACTTGCCGGCGCCGTTGGGGCCGACCATGCCGATCTTCGCGCCGGGGATGAACGACATCGTGACGTCGTCAAGGATCAACTTCTCGCCCACGGCCTTGCGCGCGCGGACCATCTGATAGATGTACTCAGCCATAGCTGCTCCAGTCTATGCGGGTCCGCAAGACGCTCGCGCGCCGTAGCCGGACGCGCCGTAGCCGGACCTGCTCACCAGTCGATCGGACGCGTGGCACCGACCAGGCATCCCCCGTCGGGAAGCGCATCGACGACGACCGTGAACGGATCTCCCGTCGCCGGACCGACCTGTCCCACGAGGCATTCCTCGCCCCACGCGACCGAGAACTGGATGCTCTCAGCGGGGTTGCCGACCGTGGAGGTGTCCTCGGTGACCTGCATCGCGGACTTGTCGAAACCGGCGGCGGTGAGTGCGTCGATGTACGTTCTGCCGGCGACGGCACTCTCGCCCCCGGCCGCCCACACCTCTTCGACCACGACGGTGAAGAACTCCAGGTTCTCCGCGGCGGTGCCCTCCGGACGGAGCGCCGGCTCCGCCGGTTCGGTGGGCGTCGGGGTCACCTCGATGGACACGGTCGGCGTCGCCGTCGAGTCCGGGTCATCCGCGAAGGCGGTGCACCCGGCGAGCGCGACGACACCGAACACCGCGAGTGCGGCGAGCGCGGTCCTGGCCGCGCCTCGCGTGGGCGTCACGGGCGGATGCAGGCGGCGGGAATCTCGCAGGCGCGGGGACACCCTGCCGAGTCTACGTGCGCCATGCTGCGCGCGCGGTCAGAACGGCGTGGCCTCCGCCTCGGGGGCCGGCGCACCCCAGTCCCCCGCCGCGCCGGTCGCCGGCGAGGCCGCGAGCGCTCCGTTCTCGGAGGAATCGCCCCCGCCCGGTGTCGCCGTCGTCCAGGTGTCCGATGCCTCGGAAGGTGTTCCCTCCGAAGTCGACCGCTCCTGGGGGCGGAACGACGTGACGCCGTAGCGAAGGTCGGGTCCGATCGCGTCGGCGTCGACCTCCGGCGACGTCCGCCATCCGTGCTCGGACTGCCACGAGCGCAGTCGCAGGCGCCCCGTCACGACGACCCTGCTCCCCTTCGTCAGCGACTGCGCCACGTGCTGGCCGAACTCCCGATACGCGGAGACCGTGTAGTA
>NZ_DEPK01000030.1:0-4200 GCF_002358725.1 Microbacterium sp. UBA3394 | reverse complement strand
GCTCGAGGCGAGCCGGAAGCTGGTCACGGGCGTGCCGTCCGGGAGGTGCTTCGTCTCGGGTGGCGTGGCGAGGTTGCCCACCACGGTGATGGTGTCGTTCATGTCTCCTCCTCAGCGTGCGCGGGGGACTTCCCCGCGATGTGAGCCGGCGGCCGCGTGCCCGACGACCGCCGGCACGACCAGCTTCACCGGCGCCGACGAGACCACGACCGTCCCCCGGCTTCGCCGTGGACAGAGCACGGCGAGGCATCACCTGTGCAGGAATGGTGAGCCCCTCGATTGCGATGTCGGAGGTCGAAGCTACGTTCGAACTCGAGAGGAGAGAATCATGATCGTCCTGACCGACACCATCGCGCCGCACCTCACGCGACCCACACCGCTGCGACTGCACCCGGCATCTTTCGGCCTGTGGCGTGTGCTCGACGCGCGGGGCAGGATCGTCGGTCACCTCGAGCGCGTCGGAGACGACACGCTCGAGCGCTGGCGCGCACGTCGTCTCAACCCGCTGCGTCGGGAGTTCCAGACCCTGGGAGATTTCTGGTCACCCGACGACGCTCTCGAGTGCATCCGCTACGCATGACGAGGCCGCGTGCGGGCCTCATACGACGGTCGCGAGTGCGTCCACGCCGGCGTCCGGAGCGAGCCGCCGCACCTGCGGCCAGCGCTCCGCGAGAATGTCGACCGCACGCACCAGCGCGTCTGGCGCACTCGTGAACGGGACCCGAAGGTGGCGGTCATGGCCACCCTCGATCGAGAAGCGCGGTCCCGCCGAGAGCAGAAGGCCCCGCGATCGCACATCCATCACCAGGGCGGAGCTCAGCGGCGCATCCAGCCCGACCCACAACGAGACGCCGCCGCGCACCTCCGGCACGGCCCATTCGGGAAGCCGTTCGCGCAGCGCCGCCGACACGGCGTCGCGGCCCTCCCCCAGCACGTGCGCCCGCTGGGCGACGATCTCGTCCATGCGAGCGACGAGACGCCGAGCGATGTCCTGCTCCAGCTCCGGGGTGCCGAGGTCGCCCTCCGGCCGTGCCGCGACGAGTCGGCGCAGCAGCCCCACCTCGCCCCGGATCCATCCGACGCGCAAGCCGCCCCAGACGGTCTTGCCGACCGAGCCGATGCGCACGACGTGCGCGGGATCGGCGGCGCGGAAAGATCGCACGCCGGAACGGGGCTCCTCGATCCCGAGGTCCGCCGTCGTCTCGTCCACGATGAGGGTGGTGCCGGCCCGCTCGGCCTCGCGCAGGAAGACGGCTCGCTCCCGGTCGGACATCGACCGCCCGGTCGGGTTCTGGAAGTCGGGCATGAGGTACGCGAGCATCGGGAGAGTGCGCCCGAAGGCCTGGGTCGCGCGATCGAGATCCCAGCCGTCGGACGTGGTCACCGAAACGCCGACCAATCGGGCTCCGGCGCGTCGGAAGGCGTCCGCGGCGTGCGGATACGTGGGAGTCTCCAGCAGCACGCGGTCACCGCGCGTCACGAGCGTGCGCGCCAGCAGATGGATGGCGCTCTGCGCGCCGTTCGTGATCAGCACCTGCTCGGGATCGGTCGGCAGACCGCGCTCGGAGTAGCGAGCCGCGATCCCGGCGCGCAGGCGCTCGTCGCCGACCATGTCGTAGCCGGATCGTCCGACCAGAGAGGCTGCGTCGGCCGCCGCCTCGGCGATCACCCCCGACAGCCCCGGCCACGCGGGCGGACTCGCCTGCTGCAGGTCGATCGCGCCCTCGTCGCCTCGCGTATGGCCGGGGTCGTGTCGCCGAAGCGGCAAGGTGATCGAGCCGGATCCGCGCACGCTCGTGATGTGCCCGGACTCTCGCAGACTGCGGTACGCGGCCGCCACCGTGCTGCGGCTGAGGCCGAGCGCGTGTGCGAGCTCGCGCTCAGCCGGCAGTGCGGTTCGCGGAGCGATCCGGTTGTCCATGCACAACAGCCGCACCCCGTCGGCCAGCGCTTCGTAGGCGGGCTCGCGCGACCGCCAGCCGCCGAGCGCAGATGACAGGGAGCGTGCCGAGATCTTCGCATCCACGAAGCCACCTCTATCACATTGGCCCGTTTACCTTGAGCCAATCGAGGTATTGGATCGAGACATGACACGTCGCCTCGTGCAGCTCGTGGTGGGGCTGCTGCTCTACGGAGCCGGGTGCGCCCTGACCGTGCGGGCGGGCCTCGGCGTGGACCCGTGGACCGTCCTCGCCGAAGGTGTCTCCGGTCACATCGGCATCGGTGTCGGGTGGACGACGAATCTCATCGGACTCGGCGTGCTCCTGCTGTGGCTACCGCTTCGACAGCGACCCGGCGCCGGCACCGTGGCCAACATCGTTCTCGTCGGCACCTCCATGCAGGTCGTCCTCGACGTCCTGCCTCCGGCGGAGGGCGCCCTGGGGCAGGTCGCCGCGTGCCTCGGCGGGATCGTGGTGGTCGCCGCCGCCTCCGGCCTCTACATCGGAGCGCACTTCGGTCCCGGTCCGCGCGACGGTCTCATGACCGGAATCCACCGACGCTGGAGGTGGCCCATCTGGCTGGCACGCGGCAGCGTCGAGCTCACGGTGCTTGCCGCCGGGTGGATGCTCGGCGGCACCGTCGGCGTGGGCACGGTACTGTTCGCGGTGTTGATCGGTCCGCTCGTCCACGTCGCGCTGCCGCTGACGGACACGCGACGACGCGGCGTCAGTGCTCGCGGAACTGCGGCCAGTCCGACCCCGGCTTGAGATGGGCGTGCAGTGCGCTCTTCGCGACGTCCATCGTCGGGTAGGTGTCGATCGCCTCGTCTGCGCCGGCCATCGTGACGGTGTAGCCCTCGTCGTCCCGGCGGATGCTTCCCACCACCCCCGCGGGTCCGTAGGCGACCCACAGTCCATGCGTGGTCTCGGTCGTTGCCATGGTGAACTCCTTCCGACGCCACCGACGGTACGCCCGTCATACGCCGAACGGAAGGGGTCGCGTGACCGACCAGGGGTGCCCCCGACAGGACTCGAACCTGCAACCACCGGATTAGAAGGCCGATGCTCTATCCATTGAGCTACGAGGGCCCTTCCAGAGTAGCGAAAGGAGCGGACGCGGCCGGTGTCGGCGCGATCGATAGGATGAGCCCATGGCCGGGAGCGAGAACGACAGACTCGTATGGATCGACTGCGAGATGACGGGTCTCGACCTCGCGGTCGACGAACTCGTCGAGATCGCCGTCGTGGTGACCGATTTCGAGCTGCGAGTGCTCGACCCGGGATTCCAGGTCGTGATCAAGCCGTCCCCGACCGCGCTCGCCAATATGAACGACTTCGTCACCGCGATGCACGAGTCCTCCGGGCTTCTCGACGAACTCCCCGCAGGCGTCAGCCTCGCGGACGCGCAGGCGCAGACTCTCGCGTACATCCGCCGATTCGCCCCCCTGCCGAGCAAGGCCCCGCTGGCCGGCAACACCATCGGAACGGACCGCATGTTCCTGGCGAAGTACATGCCCGACGTCGACGACTACCTGCACTATCGGAACGTCGATGTTTCCAGCATCAAGGAGCTCTCCCGACGCTGGTATCCCCGCGCATACATTCACGCGCCGGCGAAAGACGGCGGCCACCGCGCGCTCGCCGACATCAAGGAGTCGATCCGCGAACTGGCCTATTATCGCCAGGCGGTCTTCGTGCCGGAGCCCGGTCCGACGAGCGATCACGCACGCACCGCCGCGTCATCCGTCGTGTCGTCGTTCGCTCCGATTATGTGAGAGAATCTTCTGGTTGCCCGCTCGGCGGGAGGACATGGTGGCTATAGCTCAGTTGGTAGAGCACCGCGTTGTGGTCGCGGGGGTCGCGGGTTCAAGTCCCGTTAGCCACCCCAATGCGTGACATGGATGCCGAGACATTCGAGGCGCTCGTCGTGGACGAGCTCGACCGACTTCCCGACGACATGGTCGACGGTCTCGACAATGTCGTGTTCGTGGTGGAGGACCGCCCGGAGGACGGGAGTCTCGATCTGCTCGGCCTCTACGACGGATGGTCGCTGACCGAGCGTGATCGATACGGCATGGGCGAGCTGCCCGATCGCATCATCGTCTACCGCGAGCCCCACCTGGACCGGTGCGCCGACGAGCCGGAGCTGCGCCGCGAGGTGCACACGACACTCGTTCACGAGATCGCGCACTTCTACGGGATCGACGACGAGAAGCTGCACGAACTGGGGTGGGCATGACGACGACTCCGACACTCCCAG
>NZ_DEPK01000061.1:0-2909 GCF_002358725.1 Microbacterium sp. UBA3394 | reverse complement strand
CGGGCAACCCTCCGAACGCGGAGAGTGTAGCGGTCGCGACCGGCTGCGTGCCGGGCTTTCGCGACGTATGCTCACTCGCTGCGCTCGCTCCGCTACTTCACGGTCCCGGCACTCCGCCGCCCGCGACCACTGGATGCGCGATTGTCGAAGGATGCCGAGGAGTGGGGTCGAAACAGGACGCCGTGACCACGGCCCGCGCGAGATGCCTATTTCGCTTGGGGCTGAGCTACCGAGGGGGCGGCTACCGTCTTGAGTGCACGCCGGACTGCAGACTCGCTGACCCCGAGCGCACGGCCGATCTGAGCATACGAACGCTTCTGTGTCCGGAGCTCCCGCGCGATCTCGATTCGCTCTGGCGTCATCACCCGCGGACGGCCGGGATGCCGGCCGGCGGCGATCGCAGCATCCAGCCCCTCTCGTGTCCGGACACTGACGAGTCGCCGGCGCAGTACATCCAGCGCGTCGAGCACATCGCCAGGCGCGGCGGCTGCGTCCGGTGTGGTGGACAGTGCGGGCTCGGCGAGTGAGTAGATGTCGATACCGCGTGCCCTCAGCCGCGCGACCGTCGCGACGAAGTGCTCGACCGACGACGACAACGACACTGCACTCGGAATAAGCAGAGTGTCGCCCCTCTTGAGCGAGTTCAAGCATCGCTCAAGATCGGGGCGCGGGCTGGATGTCGTACCGCGGCGGTCGGTGAATACTTGGGATGCTCCGGCCCGCCGCAGCGCGGCGGCATCCTCCGCGACGCCGTCTCCCGACAGCACCTCGCGGACGTAGCCCACTGCTCGGCTCATAGCGAGATGCCGCGGTCGATCTCCGGGCCGGAGACAACCGGAGCCGGCTGACGCTCCGGACGCCCGTCGGCCTGCGTAGCTTGGCGGAGTGCGACGAGTTGTCGGCCGAGATTGGCCTCTGCGAGAGGCCGAGCCTGGGAGTCTTTCGGAAGCGGCAGGTTGGGCAGGACCTCACGGAGACCGAGCTCATGTAACTCGATGAGCACCTCCGCCAGCGGCCGTGCCACCTGACGCGACGAAAGCGCGAAATCCGTCGTCGCCCGCAGCTCGGACAGCCAGCGCATAGCCTGGGGCGCCGGCAGGGGAGCGGCGTTCTCCCGGTCGAGGGTGGCGAGCGCCCCCTCGAACCCGGACGCATCGGTGCGCGCCGCGTCGAATCGTGTGGTGCCCTCGCGTCCGATGATCTTGAGGCGGTCGACGCTTGGCGCCATTTCCACGGTCTGAACGAGTGCTCGGACGCTCTCGAGGCTCGCGTCGTGCTCGGCGACAGTCGTGAACGGCGACGCGCGACCAGCACGCGCATCGACGAGGTATCCGGAAACTGTCGCGAGCAGACTCTCGGATCTCGGGACCGTGACCACAGCGACCGTCGTCGTGAAGCCGCTCCTCGCGAAGAGGCCCGCCGTCGCGAGCGCGACATCGGAGGAACTGCCCGTCCCGTCGAGGAGAAGTGACCGCCGCGTAGTCCGTGCATACTGCAGCGCGCTACGCATCCATCCGGACGTTGACTCTGTCAGGATCAGACTCGCTTCAGGCGAGTGCGAACGTGAGAGCTCAAGGTAGCGCGGGTGAAACGCCCGCAGGTCGCTGGCGCTGAGTGCGGCGATCTCGCGCCCGTCGATGAGTCCCCCAAACGCCCTTGCGGCCCCCACGCCGAACTGACCTGTTGCGAGTATCAGTTCGGGATCAGTGGCCGACGGACCATGCGCGAACACCACCGGTCGGATGCGTCGCTCGAAGATGGCCTGCAAATCGCTTTCAGATGATGAAACGCTACTCACGACTGGTCCACCATTTGCCGGCCGACGCGTTTGTTGACTTCGTTGACGAAGCCGTCGACGGCTTGACGATCGAATCCGTCGATCGCCAATAGCTCGAGTCGGAGGGAGGCGGCCTGTGTCGCGGCCGCGTCGATATCGAGTTCGCCTCGCTCGGCAGCTTCGAAGAGCTTCGCCGTCGCGCTGTTGAGCACTTCGCGCGCGAGATTGCACCGCACCGCATCGTTCGTGCGCCACGCCGACGTTCCGGGCATCATCGGGCCTCCGGTGTGCAGTCTATCGATGCGCCAGAAACGTCGAGACACAATAGTGACGGCAAGGAGCTTGCACGGCCTCAGCCAACCGCGGATGAGCCCCGCGTGTTAATCGCACATGCACCCCAGCACGGCCCGACCACTGCATCGTTCGACCAGTTGGCCTCTTTTGGGTGGTCATCGTGATCGGGGCGCACGGCGTTTGTCGCCGCGCGCAGGGAGCGGTTGTTGGTGACCCTGGGTAGTAGCTCGGCATGGACGACGGTTCAGTCGCTCGTGTTGCTCGCCGTGCGGCGCCGGCGCCAGATCAATGCGATGAGTGATCCGCCGGAAAGAAGCAACAGTGAGCCGTTCAACACGAGGGCAGTCCACTGAGGGTCGCCGCGCAAGAGAGAGACTGCGACCGCGCCGATGGATATCCCCCCAGATACTCCCGCGATCCGTCTGAGGACTTCCTCGATACTCCAGGAATTCTCGCGATCGGAGCGCTCGTCACGCGGTTGAGAACGGCGTTCTTGCTACGCTGCGCGCCACTCCGGCACTGCCCGCCTTGCAGTGAGCGTTACGACGACCAGGCCGGTCGCGAGGAGCGTGCACCCGAACAAGAGGCCTGCGGGGATGGTGATGAAGAAGAGGCCGAGTCCAGAGAGGATCACGCCTGCGGTGAGGAGTGCCGCGTGCTTCTCCGACATCACAACTCCCTTTCGAGTCACCTTGGCGCATGCCGAGAGGCTACGAGGTAATCGTCGGTGCGATCCAGTACTTGACACCCATCTGTGCCGCGGCGAGAGCCGGCGCGCTATCGATGCTAGGCAGATCTTCGACTGGCATGAATGCGGGGTGAGTCCCATAGCGTGGTG
>NZ_DEPK01000102.1:29109-102065 GCF_002358725.1 Microbacterium sp. UBA3394 | reverse complement strand
GAGTTCCGGTTCGGGCACGTCCGCCAGCTCGACGCCGCCGCCTCCCGGGTGTTCGCGAAGCTCGCTGTCGACGCGCCGCTGCTCCGAGCAGGCGATGGCGAGCGGGTGATGGTGGATCTGGACGACACCATCATCGAGGTCCACGGATACCAGAAGCAGGGCGCCGGTTTCGGGTACTCCGGCGTCCGGGGGCTGAACGCCCTCCTCGCCACGGCATCGACCACCTCGTCGGCGCCGGTGATCCTGGCCCAGCGGTTGCGGCAGGGGAAGACCGGGTCCCCGAAGGGGGCCGCGCGGATCGTCGGCGATGCTCTCGCCACCCTGCGCCGCACCCGCGCCGCGACCGGGGCCAGGCCGTTGCTGCGGGCGGACTCCGCGTTCTACGGACACGCGACCGTCGGCACCGCGATCAAGGCGGGCGCCGACGTGTCGGTGACCGTGAGGATGGACCCGGCGGTGAAGGCCGCGATCGCGACCATCCCGGATGATGCGTGGGAGATGATCGAGTACACCGACGCGATCCGTGACGAGACCACCGGGCAGCTGATCTCCAAAGCCGAGGTCGCCGAGGTCCCGTTCACCGCGTTCCGCTCGAGGAAGAAGGCGGAACAGGTCGCCGGACGGTTGGTGGTGCGGCGCATCCCCGATCTGAACCCGAGACAGGTGGAGCAGCCGACCCTGTTCGACGTCTACCGGCATCACGCGTTCTTCACCACCACAGCGAAGGAGGTGATGGACACGGTGGCCGCGGACAAGACCCACCGCGGTCACGCGATCATCGAGCAGGTCCACGCCGACCTCAAAGCGGGGCCGCTCGCGCACCTGCCCTCCGGGGTGTTCACCGCGAACAGCGCCTGGCTCGTCATCGCCGTGATCGCATTCAACCTCACCCGCGCTGCCGGTCTCGTCGCCGACCGAGCGGGACGGCTCGCGAGAGCAACGACCGCGACGATCCGCCGCACCCTGATCCACGTCCCCGCACGGCTGGCGCGCTCCGCGCGCCGAATCACGCTGCACCTGCCCGAGGCCTGGCCATGGCAGACCGCGTTCGACCGGCTCTTCACAGCCACGCACGCGCCACCGCCAACGGTGACCACCTGACCATCGCCGCAACGCGGCACGACCGAGGACCAAGTGGACGACCGGGATGCGACGCCCGGAACTCAACCCTGCCCTCGACGCGTCACCGCGCCCCGATCATGCCGCCCCGGCACACCCACGGCTCATCGGTGGATCGAGGCTAAGGGTCGCCAGGTATCAATCCGCCTGCCATTTGGTATTGGAGAGAATCAGAACGAAGTGGAAGCGTGGAGTCCACTGTGCGTATATCAACGGCGAGGACAACCATGCACGCATTCGCGATCTTCCAAGACGATCACACGGTGACCGATGTGGAATTGCCGACCCCGACCCCCGAAGGCACCGAAATCCTCCTGCGCGTGGTTCGGTCCGGGGTGTGCCACACCGACATGCACCTGCGTGAGGGGTACTACGATCTCGGCAGCCGGGGGCGTCTGAATCTGATCGACCGGGGCGTCACCTACCCGCTTGTCCTCGGCCATGAGGTCGTCGGCGTCGTCGAAGCGGCCGGCCCCGACGCCGACGGGGTCTCGCCGGGTGAGCATCGCCTTGTCTACCCATGGATCGGCGACGGCTCCTGCGACGCATGCCAGGCAGGTCACGAGAACCTGTGCCCCTCGCCCCGTAACCTCGGCGTCGCCCGCCACGGCGGGTATGCCGAGTTTATCCTCGTCCCGCACCCCCGTTACCTCCTCGACGTCACCGGGATCGAAGAGCGGTGGGCCGCAACTCTCGCCTGCTCCGGCCTGACCGCCTACAGTGCCGCGCGCAAGGCCCTTCCGGCCACCGCGTCCGATCCGGTCGTGGTGATAGGCGCCGGCGGTGTCGGGTTGATGGCGATCGCCACGCTGCGCGCGCTCGGCCACGAAGCAGTCCTCGCGGTGGACCTGCAGGAGCGCAATCTGGAACTGGCGCGGCAGCTCGGAGCGACCACGACGATCTCCGCCCGCCAGGAAGACCTTGCCGCCGCCATCGTCGCCGGCGCCGGTGGGCCGGTCGCGGCGATCGTGGACTTCGTCAACAACTCCACAACAGCTCCCGCTGCGTTCGCCGCGCTCCGCAAGGGCGGAACGATGGTTCAGGTCGGGCTGTTCGGCGGAGAGCTGGTCATCCCCACCGCGTTGCTCACTCTGAAGATCATCACCATCCGCGGAAGCTTCGTCGGGTCCCTCGGCGAGCTCGAGGAGCTCGTCGGGCTCGCGCGGCGCGGCGCGCTCCCGCATCTCCCGATCATCGACGGGGAGTTGTCTGCGACGGCGGTGCAGGATGCGCTGGACCGGCTCGCCGCGGGCGGCGTGCCCGGCCGGATCGTGCTCAGCGCGTGACCGCGCCGGGCGTCCAGCCGGCCACGACTCACGCGTAGTCGAAGAAGCCGCGTCCCGTCTTGCGTCCCAGCTCCCCGGCCGCGACCTTGTCGCGGAGGATCTGCGGCGGGGCGAACCGCTCGCCGAGCGTCTCATAGAGGTATTCGGCGATCCCGAGACGCACGTCCAGCCCGACAAGATCGGAGGTGCGCAACGGACCTGTCGCGTGACGGTATCCCAGCACCATCGCCGTGTCGATGTCCTCAGCGCTGGCCACCCCCTCTTCGAGCATCCGCATCGCTTCCAGCGCGATTGCCGCGCCCAGGCGGGAGCTCGCGAAGCCGGGCGCGTCGTTGACGACGATCGGGGTCTTCCCCAGCGATGTCACCCACTGCTCCGCCCGTTGCCGCAGGTCCGGGTCGGTCGACGGCGTCAGCACGATCTCGACGAGTGACGAGGGCGGCACCGGATTGAAGAAGTGCAGTCCGCACACGCGCTCCGGCCTCGCCAGCTGCGCCGCGAGCCTTGTCACCGACAACGATGAGGTATTCGTGGCCAGCCACGCCGACTCCTCCACGATCCCCTCTGCTCTCTGCATCGCCTCGACCTTGAGTGCGAATGTCTCTGGGACAGCTTCGATCACGAGCTCGGCATTCCGCAGCGCCTCGTAGTCGGCGCTGGCCGCGACGCGGCCGGCGATTGCGTCGACGTCGACCGAGGCATCCCGCTCCGCGGCCTTGCGGATCCCATCGGCCAACCGCGCGGCGGCCGCGCCCGCCGCCGCCGGGTCACGTTCGATCACGGTGACCTGGGCGCCCGCCTGAGCGAACACTTGCGCGATACCGGCGCCCATGCGGCCGCCCCCGATCACGCCGACGGTGGAGGGAACAGTGATCATCGGGTCTCCTGAGAACGGTTGAGGAATCGGGTCATCAGCTGCGTCTTGGCGTCCGACTCGAACAGGATCGCCTGCGCGAGTTCGTCGACAAGGGGGTGGGCGTCCCGCGGCGCAGCGAGCACGCGCTTCGAGAGGCGGAGGGCGAGCGGATCCTGGCCAGCGATCCGATCGGCGACGGTATCCGCCGCGGCCGCTAACTGGTCGGGTTCATGCACCGAGGCCACCAACCCACACCGCAGCGCCTCCTCGGCGTCCAGCCGGCGCCCCGTGAACAGGATCTCCTTGGCCAGCGGCTCCCCCACCAGCTCGGCGAGCCGCCAGGTCGCCCCGGCCGCGGCCAGGATTCCGATCGCCGTCTCGGGGTTGCCGAACACGGCGCGGGTGGACGCGATCCGGATGTCGGCCGCGTACGCGAGTTCCGCACCGCCCCCGATCGCGAACCCGTCGACCGCGGCGATCACCGGCATAGGCAGCCGCGCGATACGGGTGAACAGCCCGGAGTTGATGCCGGCCAGCGCTTCGTCGCGGCCGCGCTCGAGCAGCTGCCGGATGTCTGCGCCAGCCGCGAACACACCCCGTTCGGGCGTGGAGGTTCCGGTGAGAATCAGGATGCGGGGCTCTCGCTCCAGGCTCGTGCATACCGCGTGAAGTTCGTCGACCATGTCGTCGTTGATCGCGTTTCGCACGTCAGGACGGTTCAGTTCGACGTGAAGCCGGTCCGCGCCCTCGCGGAGTATCAGAGTGGTCACCGTCCCAGCCTCCCATCACCGATCAATGCGCGTCCAATACCCGATCCACGTACATCTGATGCGCCATCGTCATCAATCTCGGCCGGGATCGGTATTGGACGAACTCGGCCACGGCGCGACAGGCTGAGTGGGCAGTACCGCGCCAGACGACCGCCGATCTGGGCGGGCGTGGCCCGAGAGACGCACGACAGCAATGAAGCGAGGAGACCACGATGGGTGCATACCGGACCATCAACCCAGCCACCGGCCAGACGGTCGCCGAGTACCCCGTGATCGGCGATGCGGACGTGGCCGACATCGTCGCCCGCTCGCACACGGCCTACCGCAGGTACCGGGAGCTGCCGCTCGCCGAACGGACGGGGATCCTGGCACGCGCGGCGCAACTGCACCGGGACCGCATCGATGAACTGAGCGCGCTGCTGACCCTCGAGGTCGGCAAACCCGTCACGCAGGCCCGCGGGGAAGTCGAGCTGGTCGCCTCGATCTACCAGTACTACGCCGACCACGCCGAAGCGTTTCTCACCGACGAGACCCTCGACATCGTCGGCGGAGGGGAAGCGCTCGTCCGCACCGAGCCGATCGGGCCGCTGTTGGGGATCATGCCGTGGAACTACCCGTACTACCAGGTGGCCCGGTTTGTCGCCCCCAACCTCGCACTGGGCAACACGATCATCCTCAAACACGCCCGCAACTGCCCGCAGTCCGCCCTCGCCATCGAACGCGTGCTCCACGATGCCGGGCTTCCGGCCGACGCGTACATCAACGCGTTCGTAGACAGCCGCCAGATCGCCGGCATCATCGCCGACCCGCGCGTGCAAGGGGTGTCGCTGACCGGCTCCGAGAAGGCGGGCTCGGCTGTCGGCGAGGTGGCCGGCAGGCATATGAAGAAGGTCGTCCTCGAGCTGGGCGGCTCGGACCCGTTCATCGTCCTGGAGGATGCTGACGTCGACGCGGCCGTGGCAGCCGGCGTGCGCGGCCGCATCGCCAACGGCGGCCAGGCGTGCACGGCATCCAAGCGGTTCATCGTCGTGGATGCCGTCTACGACGAGTTCTCCCGGAAGTTCATCGACGCGATCACGAAGATCACCCCCGACGACCCCACGGACCCCGACACGTTCCTCGGCCCGCTGGCGTCCGCGGATGCCGGCAAGGAGCTCGAGGAGCTCGTCGAGGACGCGGTCGCCAAGGGCGCCACCCTGCACATCGCCCCCGGTGCACGCCGAGAGGGCGCCTTCTACCCGCCCAGCGTGCTCACCGGGGTCACCCCGCCGATGCGAGCCTACGAGGAGGAGCTGTTCGGACCGACCGCGGTCGTGTACCGGGTGCCCTCCCCGCAGGCCGCGGTCGCCCTGGCCAACGAATCGCCCTTCGGGCTGTCCAGCAGCGTCTTCACGCAGGACCCTCTGGCGGCCGCGCAGATCGCCCGCGAACTGGAGGTCGGGATGGTGTGGATCAACAGCACCAGCCGCAGCGCACCGGACCTCCCCTTCGGCGGCGTGAAGCGCTCCGGCATCGGACGCGAGCTCGCCCGGTACGGCATGGACGAGTTCGCGAACAAGAAGCTCATCCGAACCCCCGCCTGATATCCCCGCGTAACGCCTCCGCCGCGCCGAGTACGCAACTGCGAATCCAGGCCTCCCTGGTCGGCAGGCGGGGGCGCTGTTTTCAGGAGATCAGGGTGTTCTGCCCGTCGAGACCGTACGCGCGCAGTTTCCGGTACAGCGTCGTGCGCCCGATACCGAGGATCTCCGCTGCACGCGAACGGTTTCCGTCCGCCTCCCGCAGCGCCGCATCGATCGCCCGGTACTCGGATGCGGCGATGCCGCGCAGCTGGCGGGCACGTGTGCGCATCTCGACGGGCAGAAGGTCGACGTCCAGGACGGTGCCGACGGGGCGGTACGCCACCATCGCGGCAATCAGAACCCGCAGCTCCGAGGCGCCACCAGGCCAGTCCCACCGGGAAAGCGCCTGCAGCAGAGCAGGGCTCAGTGTCACCGAGTGCTCCTGAGCGAGTCTCACGGCCAGGCCGATGACACGGTCTGGGTCATCGCGCAGCGCTGGGAGGTCGAGTCGCGGCCCCAGGCGGCCCAGGAAACTGAAGACGACGCCAGTCAGGTCGTCTGCGACACAGAACACCACCCGGGCGGACCGGACGGGATCTGCCGCGCCGGCCAATTGCTGCAGGACCGGGAAGTCAGCGTCGGTCAAAGACTCGACGCTGCGGACGACCACCGACGTGCCTGTGCTCAGCGCCTGCACCGCCGTGACCACGGCCCCCGGTTCCCGAAGCGCCGGGGCGTCGATGACGACCGGGTCGTGGCGGTCGCGTTCGCGCAGCCAGAGCTGGGCGAGAAGCGTCTTCCCGCTGTCGCGGGGACCGTGGATCGCGATGCACCCGCTGGTGCGACCGAGCACGTCGAGGTGCGCGGCAAGGCGGGAGAGTCGGGTGGGTTCCGGCGCTGCGGTCGGCTCGTCCTCGGGCAGTTCAACGAGGTAGATGCTCTCGCCTGCCCGATTCACGATGCGGCGGGCAGTGCTCGGCCGACCCGCGAGCAGGACGGATGCGACATCCCCCTGCCAATGGTGAGCCTGCAACTCGTCCCACAGCGTCACGTGCCGCTCGGCCGAGAGCATCGGCAACGCGCCCGTCGAGGCGAGCACGCCTCCTCGACCGATGGCCAGCACGCGGTGGCCGGCGGTGCCGCCCGCGAACCGGGCCAGCAGCGCCTGCAACTCCAGCGGTGCGGTGTTCAGGAGCGCGTCCTGGAGGTCACGAGCGGCCTGCTTCGCGATCGCGAGCATCGCGGGATGGGATGCCCCGACTGGAGAGGCGAGGGCGAGCGAGCCGATGACACGCTGCGAGAGGGGGTCGTGGATGGGGGCGCCGGCGCAGGCTAGGGTCTGCAGCCGGTCGTTGACGTGCTCGGCGCCGCGCACGAACACTGCGGATCTTTCCTCCATCGCCGTTCCGAGTCCGTTCGTGCCCAGCGCGGACTCCGAGAATTCGAATCCTTCGGCGGCGGACACCTTGTCGAGCCGTCTCGCGTGGCTCGGGTCGCCTACCTTTCGGGCGAGGATCCGTCCGGATCGGTCGCTGACCAGCAGCGCGACACGCATGTCAGCGAGTGATTCCGCCCATCGCGCCAGGACGGTCTCAGCGGTGTCCTGGAAGCGTCCCGCCAGTTCGGAGAACGGGTGGTAAGCAGGAGTCGCAGTCGGATCGCAGCCGCCACCGGTGGTGATCGAGCGACGCCAACTGCGCTCGATCACCGGGGGGACGTTCAGTGTTCGGGGAGTGAGACCGTGCGCGCCGACGCCAGCTTCGAGAAGGCGTTCACGAGCCTGCCGCACGCTCGCGGCGGAATAGGTGTCGATGGACATAGCTGGGACCTCGCGTCACTGCAAGTGGTCACACCCAGTATCCGCCTCCCTATTGGAACCCGCCAATACCTAATCCGCTGTGGATCTATCCTCTGTGCGCATGAGTCCATGGTGGTGGGGAAGCCGGTCGCGTTCGTAGGTGATGTCGGTGTAGCCGTGAGGAATGGGCTGGCCGTGGTCATCGAGGCCGACGAAGACGATCTTCTCGATCGTGAGAATGCGTTCACGAGTGATCATGTTGCGCACCTCGGCGCGCATCGTGAGGGAGGTGCGCCCGAACGCGGTGGCGCGCAGTCCCATCTCGATCAGATCGCCTTGTCGCGCGGAACTGACGAAGTCGATCTCGGAGATGTACTTGGTGACCGCCCGGGAGTTTCCGAGCTGGATGATGGCGTAGATCGCGGCCTCTTCATCGATCCAGCGCAGCAGGCTGCCGCCGAACAGGGTGCCGTGCGCGTTCAGGTCCTCGGGACGGACCCAGCGGCGTGACCGGAATGTGACGTCTGCTGACATGGAGTCGCTCATAGGACGACCGTAGGCCGGGAAGCACACTCCCGGCCTACGGTTACCGTCGATCAGGCCGGGACGGGCTGTCCGATGCTGAATCCTTCGAAGTCCTTCGCCTGGATCTCCGAGAGGAGGCCGCGGTAGGCGCCTAGGCCGCCGAGGTAGAACATCACGGCGTGCTTCTTGCCGGGGATGTTCGCCCCGAAGATCCACGAGTCGGTCTTGGGGAACAGCGTGTAGTTCGCGATCGTCGTGCAGGTCTCGGTCCATTCGTCCTCGACCTGCTGCGACACCTCGATGAGCCCGCCTCTCCGCTCCGCCTCGGTGACCAGGGTCGTGATGAACTCGACCTGCGCCTCGATGCTGGGCACCAGGTTGGTGAACGGCCCGTTGGGGCCGAGGATCATGAACATGTTCGGGAATCCGGCCGTCATGATGCCGAGGAAGCTGGTCGGGGCGTCGGCCCAGTGCTCGTCGACGCTCACCCCTCCGCGCCCGCGGATGTCGATGCGGCGGTAGTTGCCGTCGACCGCGTCGAACCCGGTAGCCAGCACGAGCACATCCAGCTCGTGCTCCACGCCGTCCGCGGTCTTCACGCCTCGCGGGGTGATCTCGACGATCGGGTTCTCCTTGATCGACACCAGCTTCACGTTGTCCTGGTTGTACACGTCGTAGTAGCCCTGGTTGCACAGCGGCCGCTTCGCATACGGCTGGGTCGGGGTGAGCAATCGCGCCGTCTCCGGATCCTTGACCGTCTCAGCGATCTTGCGGCGGATGAACGCAGCGGCTGCCTCGTTCGACTCCGGGTTGATAGCGATGTCGTTGAACGTGCCGAACATGAAATAGAATCCGTTGCCTCGGTCCCATGCCGCCTGGAACACGCGCTCCCGCTCGGCCTCGTCGACATCGGTGGCCGCGACGGTGGACTCCTCGAACCCGAACGCGACGCCCGAGTTGCGGACCTGCTCCCAGATCTCCGGGAACCGGGACTTGTAGTTCTCCACCTCTCCCGGCTCGACCGGTCCGTTGCCAGAGGGGACGCTGTATTGCGCGGAACGCTGGAACACGGTCAGGTGCGACACCTGCTTGGCTGCGGCGACGATGAACTGGGTTCCGGTCGAGCCGGTGCCGATGACGCCCACCCGCTTGCCCTCGATCGACAGGTCGTCCGGCCACTCCGCGGTGTGCACGAGGCGGCCTTCAAACGAGTCGATCCCGGGGATGTCGGGGATGTTGGTTGCTGCGAGCAGTCCCAGCGCCGTCACCACGTATCGGGCCGTGAAGGACTCTCCGGCGGAGGTGCCGACCGTCCAGGTGTTGGTGGCTTCGTCGAAGACGATCGACGTGACTTCGGTGTTCAGCCGGAAGTCCTTGCGGAGGTCGTACCGGTCGACGACGGTCTCAAGGTAGCGGAGGATGTCGGGCTGGTCGATGTACTTTCGCGCCCAGTCCCACTCCTGCAGCAGTTCGTCATCGAACGAGTATCGGTAGAAGGGGCTCTCCGTGTCGGACATGGCGCCGGGATACCGGTTCCAGTACCAGGTGCCTCCGATGCCGGCGCCCTTCTCGAAGCCGCGGACGCGCAGGCCGAGCTTGTCGCGCAGGGTGTGCAGCTGGTAGATGCCGCCGAAACCGGCGCCGACGACGATCGCGTCGAAGTCCGTGGTCTGTGTGGATGTCATGGTGCAACTCCTTCGTTGAATAAGCGGGGGTGTGTTGCAGGTCAGTGGCGAAGCCACTGGCCGATCGCCGCAAGCTCCGCGTCGACGTCCGCGTCGCGGCCAGCCAGGAACGGGTAGACGTGCTGCTGTCCTTCGGCGACATGCAGGGTGACGTCAACGCCGGCGCCCTTGGCGCGCTCTGCCACGCGGATGGCATTGTCGACCAACGACTCGACCGAACCGGCGTTGACGTACAGCGGGGGGAACCCGGTGAAATCCGCGTAGAGCGGGTTCGCGAGCGGCGCCGACGGGCTGGTGGTCGCCCCCAGCACGCCGGCGATCATGCCCTCCAGGAGCGGCACGGAGATCAGCGCGTCGGTCGCATCGTTGGTGACCAGCGTCGCGCCGCGGTTCTCCATGTCCAGCCACGGGGAGAACGCGATGACGTGCCCGGGCAGCGGCCGCCCCTTCGCCTTCAACGCCAACGGGATGGCGATGGCGAGATTGCCTCCCGCCGAGTCGCCGATCGTGGTGACGTCCTCGGGGTGGACCCCCCGCTCCAGCAGGGCCTCGAACGCCGCGACCCCGTCGTCTACCTGGGCGGGGTGCGGGTGCTCGGGCGCGCGACGGTAGTCCAGCACGAACGCTGTTACCCCGGCCGCCTTCGCGACGTGCGCGGCGAGCTTCCGGTGGCTGGCCGCAGAGCCGACGGCGAACCCGCCGCCGTGCGTGTAGAGGAGGACCTTGGAGCGATCGGCTCCGGCCGGGAACGCCCAGATGCCGGGCACGCCGCCGACCGTCTCCTCCTTGTAGGTGACATCTTCCGGTTCGATGGTCGGCTGATGCCATTCATCGAAGATGCTGCGGAACAGCCGCATGTCCAGCTCGTGAGTGGCCATGAGCTCGGACCAGCCCAGATACAGATCACGCAGGGCGCTCGGGACGACTGCGGTCGCGGTGGATGACGAGGACATCGCATAACTCCTTCGTTGATGCTCGGCGCCTGCAGGAACGAGGCGACCACTCGGTGGATGAGCTCTACTCTCAGGGAGGATTCCGCCACAGCGCTGTGCCGATTTGGAACAGCTCACCCGGGTTGCCCGGTGACCACGACAGAGATCGGCTCCGGCGCACGGCATGATCAGGATCCAGCGCACGAACGAGACCGGATCGGGCACGGTGCCAGACGATCAGCGCCGCCACGACGAGAGTCGCGGCGGTCACCGCCATTGCTCCGACCCAGCCGCTCTGCGTGAAGACCGTCGCCAGGACGAGACCGACAGCCGGGATTCCATCTCCACGGAGAGCGACGGCAGCACACGCCGGACGGCGAAGATCTACTCACCGCCACCGTCTCCGCTTCCGACGACGACGACAGCTTCGGCTTCTACTCCCGGCCCACCAAGGCCCACATCATCGCCGCCGGCATCCGCCGCACCGCATGAACGAGCGCCTCATGAACAGCCGCACCAGCCTCACCATCTACCCCGCCCACGACGAGCAAACCCTGCTCCCGCCGACGCCGATCCTCGTCGACGAGCACTACTTCGTCCGCGCCGGGCTCGAGCAACTCCCCGCCCGCCTCATCGGGTTCAGCCCCGCCGGCGCGCTCGCCATCACGGCGTGGGTTCACGACGTGTTCCGTGCCCCGGAGCTCGCACGCGACCTGTACCCGACTTTCATCATCGCCGGTCGCGTCCAGGCATATCCGATCCCCGCCGCCAGGGTCACCGTGCGCGAGCCCGCCGGCGTCGTCCAGGTCGTGATCACCGACCCTCGCGGCAAGAGATACCGGCCATACCTCGGCGAGGACCGCGACATTGCCGACCGCATCGCCGCGGCCTGGGGCTCCCACCGCGGATACTCCGCCACCGTCCAACCGATCACCTGACAATCACGAACGGAGACACCATGCGCTGCTTGATGTGCGAAGAGCCCACCACGATGTACATCCCCTCGGACGACGTCGACGGCATCGGGCTGCATAGCTGCGGTGTCTGCGGGTTCGAGATCGAAGGCCCCCGCGACGAACCCGCGCATGTCGCCGACCATCGGAAGCTCACTGCAACGACGACCTCGACGACGATGTAGGTTCTCGGCTGAGTTGGCGGAGAAAGCCGGGAATCCACGGTAGTTGGCAGCGTTAAAGCGGTCAGGATTCCACGCGAAATGACGAAATCCTAGAGAAGGCGCCCCGGGTGCCCTATCCACGGAGTTCGACGTCCGTCGACTAGACGCGGAGAAGCGCAGTCTGCTCCATCACTAACCTCGGCGCCGATCGACGCCGCGGTGCTCATCGGGTGCGGCCCGCTTCTGTGGGAGTCGCTGGCCACTGTTCGCGCGCGCGGGATTCCCCTCGTCGTGATCGAGGGTGATGCCGGCGCCGCTGTGCCCAGCGTAAGGCTCAACGATCGCGAAGCGGAACGCCAAGTCGCCACGCATCTTCGCTCGCTCGGCCACACACGAGTGTCCGTTGTCACCCTGCCGCGCGATTCTGGGCGCATCCCAGGCTGGATCGAGACTGGTAAAGGAGACGGCCCCGGTTTGGCACCGACGACAAACCGTCTGCAGGGGCTTGGGACGTATACCCAGTAGCCCCGCATACGCCGCCACCGCGAGTTCGATCGATGCCGGCTTCGCCGCCGGCAAGGCCGTGCCCGCTGACCCAACGGCGCGGCCGACAGCAGTAATTGCGCCGAGCGACTTGCTCGTCGATGGCGTGATCCGCGCTGCTGAAGTCCTCGGACTCCGGGTACCCGAAGACGTTAGCGTCACCGGTTTCGACGGCATCGTCGTCGACGGTCTGGCTCCGTATGAACTGACGACGGCGGTGCAGGCGGCCAAGGCCAAGGGTCGGGCAGCGGGCGAGGAGGTCGGACGGATGCTCGACGGCCACGATGTGCCGGCGCTTGAATTCTCATGCGGGTTCCGCGCGGGAAACACGATCGGGCCGGGCGGGCTGAGTCAGCACGGCCTACTGGCCAGTGCCGCGCTCGGACCCCCGGCCATCGCGTCTCCGGCGCCTAGCGAGGGCGATCTCGACCGCCCGTTCGCGGGCTCCCCTGCTACTAGGAACCCCAGACAAAGTCAGACCAATTGAAAGCCGTGCTCAGTCTTGATGCGCATGCTTTCATCAGTGGACAGAAACTTCAGGAAGCGCTCGGCGGCGGCGTGGTGTTTCGACAGTGTGGCGATCGCGCCGGAGAACACCGTTTCGATGGCGCAATCAGGGGGCAGAATGCCCAAGACACGCACGCCTGGCTGGCCAACAAGCTCACTGAGTTGCTGGAATCCGAGGTCGGCATCGCCTTCCGCGAGCAACCGAGAGACGGGTATTCCTGCCCGCGCCTGCACCAAGCGGTCGCCAATCTCCCCCTTCAGGTCCCATTCGTCGATCGCCTGGACGAGTGCGGTGCCGCTGGGTCCGGTTGAATATCCGATGCGGGAGGCGGCTCGAAGAACATCACGCAAGCCGCCGGCGTCCGCGAATGCCGCACCGTCGGGCCGGGCAGCGGGGTCGTCACTTTTCGAAGGTACAGCCACGGCAACCTGGGAGAGGACGAGAGGAGTGAGGGATGCTGGCTCCACCCGTCCGTCTGCGGCGAGTTTGTCCAGCTGGTCCGCAGCGAGGAACACTACGTCGAATTGCTCGCCCGACGCCACGCGACGCACGGCGTCGACGCCGCCGACCGACTCGATGTCGACACGGGGAAGCCCCGCGTCGACCGCAGCCGAGGCGAGATTGGCGAGCAGAAAGCGCGTCGCCATCGAGGAGATCGCCTTCATCGCGGGATCGGCACCGCCTGATCGAACACCTCGGCGTCGACCTCGCGCGTGCCAGTCGCGTTGTAACGCGGCCCCGAAACGGTGTGCGTGTCGATCAGGTCACCCGCTCGCGCCAGCAGCGCGGGGTCGACCGGCACGGCGAGCGCGCCCTGGTTCTCGCGCAGGTGGGCGGCGTTCGTGGTGCCCGGGATCGGCACGACGTGTTCGCCGCGTGAGAGCAGCCACGTGAGCGCGAGTTGCGCGGGTGTGCAGCCGGCCTCAGCGGCGAGCGCGCGCCAGGCGGGCAGCAGCGCCGCGTTCGCGGGCCAGTTGTCGGGCTGGAACCTCGGCATGGCGCGGCGGATGTCCTCGGGCGCGAGATCTTCCGGTTCGCCCACCGAGTTCGCGAGAAACCCGCGCGCGACAGGCGAGAACGCGACCAGCGTCACGCCGGCCTCGCGAGTGGCCTCGAGCATGCCCAGCTCCGGGTTGCGACTCCACAGTGAGTACTCGTTCTGCACGGCCGCGATGGGCACCACGGCCTGCGCTTCGCGAAGCCGGGCCACCGACACCTCCGACAGCCCGATGGCGCCGATCTTGCCCGCATCCGCCATCTCCGCTAATGAACCGACGCTCTCACCGATGGGGACCTTCTTATCCCACCGGTGCAGATAGTAGAGGTCGATGTGGTCGACGCCGAGGCGCCCCAGCGAGGCGTCGACCTGTGTGCGCAGCGTCTCGGGGCGCCCGTCGATCACCTTCACGCCGTCGACCATAGCCATGCCACCCTTGCTGGCCAGCACGACCTCGTTGCGGCGACCAGCGATCGCGCGCCCGACGAGTTCTTCATTGCGACCCCCGCCGTACAGCGTTGCCGTGTCGAGGTGCTGCACGCCGCTGTCGAGCGCCTCGCGCAGCACCGCGAGACCTTCTTCCGGCGAAGGGGGCACACCGTAGGCGTGGCTGAGATTCATGCAACCGAGGCCTATCCGAGGCAGGGTGAGCGTCACGCGAGCTGCTCCTCGAGCGCGCCGAGCACGCGGTAGCAGTCGATGACCTGGCGCAGCGACGAGTTTGGCTCGCGGCCCTCACGTATCGCTGAGACGAACTCGCGGTCCTGCAGTTCGATGCCGTTCATGCTGACGGCGACCTTCGAGACGTCGATCTGCTCGTCGCGGCCGTTGCAGAGGTCGTCGTAGCGCGCGATGTAGGTCTCGGTGTCGCCGATGTAGCGGAAGAACGTGCCGAACGGGCCGTTGTTGTTGAACGACAGCGACAGCGTGCAGATCGCCCCCGACTCCGACTTGAGCTGGATGGACATGTCCATCGCGATGCCGAGGTCGGGGTGGATCGGCCCCTGGATCGCGTTCGCCTGGACGATGCGGCCCGCCTGGTAGGCGAACAGATCGACGGTGTGTGCGGCGTGGTGCCACAGCAGGTGGTCGGTCCACGAGCGGGGCTCGCCCTTAGCGTTGGTGTTCGTGCGGCGGAAGAAGTAGGTCTGCACGTCCATCTGCTGAACGTCGAACTCGCCGGCCAGGATGCAGTTGTGCACCAGCTGGTGAGACGGGTTGAATCGGCGCGTGTGGCCGGCCATGGCGACAAGATCGGATGCCTCGGCCACCGCGAGCGTGGCCTCGGCGTCGGCCAGCGAGTCCGCGAGCGGGATCTCGACCTGCACATGCTTGCCGGCCGCGAGCGTCGCCTGGGTCTGCGACGCGTGCAACCCGGTCGGAGTGGCGAGGATGACGGCGTCCACGTCCTCGCGTCCAAGCACGGCCTCGAGACCCACGACAGCATTCGGGACGCCGTACTGGTCGGCGACGGCATCCGCCTTCTCCTGCGACGTGGCGCTCACGACGGTCACCTCGGCATCCGCAATGCTCCGGAGACCGTCGAGGTGCTTAATGCCGAAGGCACCGTTCGCCCCTACGACGGCAAGACGAACCTTTTCCCTACTCATGCGAGCCCCTCTGTCGAGCCGTCAGTTGGTCATAGCGGTCGCCAGCGGGCGGTCCGCGCTCTCGTCGATGGCAGCGGCTTCCTGTGTCGGGACCTCTTGGTCGGCCTTGACGGGATTGCTGATGACGAGATGACCCACGGCGGTGTTGGAGGCCGGCACGTGGTAAAACCTGTGGTCCACCTCCGGGCCGCCGCCGCCGAACTGGTCGTCCATGGCCCCGCGGGCGATGAGCCAATCGACGAGCTCGATGCCCTCTGAGCCTGCTTCATCGACGTACTCCATGTGCGGCCACTCGGTGAGTCCGAGCGGGTCGGCGATGAGGTGGTCGAGGAACGCGTTGTCCCACTCCCGGTTGATGAGGCCGGCGCGGGGTCCCTGTAGCTGGTGACTCATCCCGCCCGTGCCCCAGATCTGCACGTCGAGCGGCTCGCCGTCCCACTTGTCCAGCGCGCGACGGATCGCCTTGCCCAGCTCGTAGCAGCGGCGCCCCGACGGCACGGGATACTGCACCACGTTGACCGGGAGCGGGATGACCCGGCACGGCCACTCCTCCACGTCTCCGAACACCAGCGACAGCGGCACGGTGAGGCCGTGGTCGACGACCATCTCGTTGACGAGGGTCAGGTCGAAGTCGTCCTGAATGACCGACTGGGCGATGTGCGCGGCCAACTCCGGGAAGCCCTTGACGTCGGGCACGGGCCGCGGACCGTAGCCCTCGTCCGCCACCGGGTAGTGCTCACCCGTGCCAAGCACGAATGTGGGGATGATGTTCGAGTCGAACGCGGTCGCATGGTCGTTGTACACGAGGATGATGACGTCCGGCGTGTTCTCCTTCGCCCACTTCCGCGTCCACTCATAGCCCGAGAACACCATCTTCCAGTACGGCTCCTCGGTCTTGCCGAGGTCCATCGCCGCCCCGATCGCCGGCACGTGCGAGGTGAACAGCGCCGACGTGAACTTCGCCGGGGCATCCTGCCGCATCACTTCGGACTTCTCGGTCGACGGCGGGGCCCAGCCGTCGAGGTCCTTCAGCCGGTTGCCTTCGGGCCGCCGACCGCCGCCGATCATCATGTCGCGGTAGGCGGCTTCGGACATCCCGGTCATTGAGCCAGCCATCTGCTGGAAGCTCAGTCCGTGCGTCGCGCCGATCTTGCTTAGGAAGTAAATATTCCCACCCTCGCGGATGCAGGTGTTCAGATCGAGATCGAGCACCGCCTCCCTCTGCAACTCCGTCAGCGGCCACTCGTCGAGGTACGCCTCGCGATCGGCCAGGTAGCGCTCACGATTCTCGGGCTTCATGAGCGACATCGAGAACTGGTTGAGGTGGTAGCCCTTGCGGGCCTGCTCGGCATCGAAAATCGTGGTGCCAGGAACGTTCTTGTACGGCTTGTCGAGTGCCATGTCAATCTCCTTCGGGCCAGTACAGACGCCGGGGGTTGTCGACGAGCAGCCTGCGCTGCAGGTCGGGGGTGGTGGCGATCTGCGGGACGTAGTCGACCAGCAGGCCGTCGTCGGGCATGTGGTCCTTGAGGTTGGGGTGGGGCCAGTCGGTGCCCCACAGCACGCGGTCTGGGAACTCCTCGACCACGCGTCGGGCGAACGGCACGACGTCGGTGTACGCCTGCTGTTCGCCGTCGAGAGCGCGGGGACCGGTGACGCTGAGCCGCTCGGGGCACGACACCTTGGTCCACACCTGCGGGTTCTCGCGCATGAAGCGCAGGAACAAGGCGAACTCGGGACCGTCGGGGTCCTTGGTCACGTCGGGGCGGCCCATGTGGTCGACCACGACGTCGGTCGGGATCGCGGAGAAGAAGTCGTAGAGGTCGGGGAGGTCCTCGGTCTCGAAGTAGACGACGACGTGCCAGCCGAGCGGGGCGATCTTCGCGACGATCTCGTCAAGCGAGTCGGTCGGCACGCGGTCGACGAGACGCTTCACGAAGTTGAACCGCACGCCGCGAACCCCTGCCTCATGCAGCTCGGCCAGTTCCTCGGGCGTGACGTCGCGCCGCACGGTCGCGACGCCGCGCGCACGGCCGTCGCCGCGGCGGAGGGCGTCGACGAGGGCTCGGTTGTCGGCGCCGTGGCAGGTCGCCTGCACGATGACGTTGCGGTCGAAGCCCAGTTGGTCGCGCAGAGCGAACAGCTGCTCCGCCGACGCGTCGCACGGCGTGTACTTGCGCTCGGGGGCATAGGGGAACATGCCCCCCGGGCCGAACACGTGGCAGTGCGCGTCGACTGCCCCGGCGGGGAGCCGGAAGGTCGGGGTCGCCGGGCCGTCGAACCAGTCCAGCCAGCCGGGGGTCTTCTCGAAGCCACCGCTGGTGGCCCCGTGCTCAGTCGTCTTCGCATCCGCCATCGTCAGTCCTCCACGTACTCCAGGCCGGCCGCGGCGAGCGGCTCACGCATGCCATAGATGTCGAGACCCAGCACGCCCTCGCGGAACTTCTGGCGCTTGGCCTCCTCGTTGCCCTCGCGCTTCTGCGAGGCGTCGGCGACCGCGCCGACCAGTTCACGTGACACCACTACGACGCCGTCGACGTCGGCGACGACGACGTCGCCCGGGTTTACCAGCGCATTGGCCACGACCACGGGGATGTTGACCGAGCCGAGGGTGGCCTTGACCGTGCCCTTGGCGTTGATCGCCCGCGAGAAGACCGGGAAGTCCATCCGCTCGAGGTCGGCCACGTCGCGGACGCCGCCGTCGATGACGAGTCCCTTGCAGCCGCGCGCAGTGAGCGAGGTCGCGAGCAACTCGCCGAAGAAGCCGTCCTCGCTCTCGGTCGTGCAGCCGGCGACGATGACGTCGCCTTCCTGCACCTGCTCGGCGGCGACGTGGAACATCCAGTTGTCGCCCGGCTGCAGCAACACGGTTACAGCGGGACCGCACAGCTTCGCGCCGGTGTAGGCGGGACGGATGTAGGGGCGCAGCAGCCCCACGCGGCCCATCGCCTCGTGGATCGTGGCGACGCCGAACTGCGAGAGGCGCTCGACGTCGGCGGAGTCGGGACGGTCGATGCGGGTTCGGACGATGCCGAGGTTGTTCAGTCGCTGGGTCATGGGTTCTCCGGGGTGGGGCTCACAGGCCGCGAGCTTCCAGGGCACGGTTCAGGCGCGGGTACACGCGGCGGGCGTTGCCCTCGAACACCTGGACCCGCTGGTTCTCGTCGAGATTCGGCGTGACATCCACGTACCTTTTGGTGTCGTCGAAGTAGTGCCCGGTGCGCGGGTCGATGTCGCGGACGGCGCCGATCATCTCGCTCGCGAACAGGATGTTGCCCGTCGGGATGACGTCGGTGAGAAGGTCGATGCCCGGCTGGTGGTACACGCACGTGTCGAAGTACACGTTGCCCAGCAGGTGCTCCTCGAGCTCGGGCTTGCCGAGCGCCATCGCGAGGCCGCGGAATCGACCCCAGTGATAGGGGACCGCGCCACCGCCGTGCGGGATGACGAACTTCAGGTCGGGAAAGTCGCGGAACAGGTCGCCCTTGAGCAGCTGCATGAACGCGGTCGTGTCGGCACCCAGGTAGTGATCGCCGGTCGTATGGAACTGCGGCTTGCACGACGTGCTCACGTGAATCATCGCGGGCAGCTCGTACTCGACGAGCTTCTCGTAGATCGGATACCAGCTGTTGTCGGTCAGCGGCGGCGACGTCCACAATCCGCCCGACGGGTCGGGGTTGAGATTCGCCGTCACCACGCCCAGGTCGTTCACCGCACGGTCGAGTTCGGCGAGCGTGGTCTTCGGATCGGCCCCGGGGGACTGCGGCAGCATCGCCCCGGGCAAGAACCGGTCAGGGAACAGCCCCACGACGCGTGCGACGAGGTCGTTGCAGATCCGCGCCCACATCTCACTGACGGCGAGATCGCCGATGTGATGAGCCATGAACGAGGCGCGGGGACTGAAGACGGTGAGGTCGCTGCCGCGTTCGTTCATCAGCCGCAGCTGGTTCGCCTCGATGGTCTCGCGGATGTCATCGTCGCTGATCCGCAGCGCCACGGGGTCCGGCGCATCCCTGTCTCCCGCCGCGAAGGCGATCTGCAGATCACGCCAGGCCCCGAGCTGCGCGGGGGCCGTGGTGTAGTGCCCATGGATATCGATGATCACGCGAGGTCCTCGTCGTTGACAGATCGGGCGCGGGACGCACCCCCTCGATTCGAGGTTAGGCGGCCGATAAGCTGTGGTCCAATAGATACGAGAGTCAGCCGCCATAGATGGGATCTATTCATGTCGACCGCGGATCTCAACCAGCTCCGCACGTTCGTCGTGCTCTACGAGTCGCGCAGCCTGACCGCTACCGCCGAGCAGCTGCACGTCACCCAGCCCACCGTCAGCTACACACTGAGGCGGCTCCGGCAGCGGTTCGGCGATGACCTGTTCCGGCGGGACGGCCAAGTCATGGTGCCCACGGCGCGAGCGACGCAGCTGTTCGGTCCGCTGCACGAAGCGCTGTCGCGCATCGATGCCGTGGTGAGCACTCCTGCCGTGTTCGACCCCGCGACCTTTGATGGTGAGCTCGCGCTGGCGTTGACCTCGATCGGCGAGCAGACCTTCCTGCCGCCGATCATGCCCGTGATCGCGCGCGAGGCACCCGCTCTGCATCTGCAAGTACAGCGGCTGGATGCAGACCAAGTGGAGGATGGGCTGACCCGGGGAACGATCGACCTCGCGATAACGGTGTCGCTGCTGGGCTCACCGCGGCTGTGGCGTACTCCCGTGCGCAGCGTGGAGTACGTGGCGCTGTCCTCCAACGCGTACCCGCTGCCGGCGACTGATCCGGGGATGTTCGCCGGGCGCCGGTTCGTTCGGGTGTCGTCCCGCGGCGGCCATGTGTACCCGGCGCAGGCGATGATCGAGCAGGGCCTCATGCCGCAGGTCGCGCTGACGGTGGAAGAATATGCGACGGTTCCCGCCGTGCTCGAGGCCACGGACCTCGTGGTGCTCCTGCCCCGACACGTGGCCGAAGTGTTCTGCGGCTGGTTCCCCGGCCTGCGTATCGCCGAACTCCCCTGGCCCAGCCAGAGCACGCCAGTCGCCCTCTACACGCGGCGCGAGCTGAGTCTGTCCCCCGCGCAGTCGTGGTTCCGCTCCGTCGTGCTCGACGCGGTGGCCGCCGGCGAACACCGGCCCGACTAGCCCTTCCGGTTCCAACTCGCCTTGGCCGGGGTCAGAGGGCTGCGGACGTGGATGGACCAGTTCGAATGAGGGTGGATCGACAGGATCGCACGCTCGAACCACGACCTGGCCTCGTCGGAGAGGTGCGGGAGCACCGCGTCCTTGTCGAGGTCGTCCTCCGGGCGCGGGCGGAGCGCCTTCCAGACCAGCTGCACCTCAGGCGCGCCAGTCGGGATACCGTCGACATCGAGCACCGCACGGTCCCACGGCAGCTGCAGTCGCGGGTCGCGCCTGTACAGCCAGAACGCGTCCGTACCATCTTCGAGGTTGATCCGAAGCGCCCATGCTCCGACGTGGTCATCGCGGACGAGTATCGGCTGCACGTCCGCGTCCTCGGATACCTCCTCCCAGGGGATGACCTCGTCGTCGCCTACCGAAGCCCATGCACTGAACCCCGTCGGGAGCGCTGGGACTATCAGGGGAAGCTGATCGGTCGTCGTGCTGACATCGGTGTTGGGTCGTGACCTGATCGGTCTTCGGAGCCAATGATCTAGTGCCACTCCCCCGGACAGCCACCATCGCACGGGGGTCACACCGAGCAGATCCGATGCGTCCCGTGGCATGAGAGGCTCCCACGGCGTCTCTGCGATCGGCACCGGAGTGGACATGTGTAGAGGCTACCGCTGCCCACGGCGCGCGTTGCTCCAGCCTCGTCTTGACGCTGACGCGCCTTCAGTATCCGACGCTGAAGCGTTCCCGCCGGTGACGGGGGGTCTCGATCTCATCGAGGACGGCAACGGCGAGATCGTCGGCCGAGATGAACGACACGCCATTCTGGTCCGTCACCACGACGTCGCCGCCGTCCCGATACGAACCCGTGCGCTCGCCTGGATTCCACGCGCCGAATCCGCGCGCCGGGTGAATCAAGAACCAGTCGCGCGCGCCATCGGCACCCCGCAGCAGTTCCAGGATGTCGATCGCCTCCAGCGCCTCCGCCCTGAAGGCCTCGGGGAATCCGTCGTCGATCACACGCACGCCCCCCGGTGCGACAAGGCTGCCTCCGGCGCCGCCGATCACACCCAGGCGCACATGGCCCGGGAGCAAGGCGAGAAGATGTTCAACGCCGGGTTGCACTCGGCCGAGCATGTCCCCGCGTGCGGGCACCGACACGACCACGACCTCTACACTCTCGAGCTCAGCCATCAGCGCGGGAACATCTAGGAGCGTTCCCTCGACATAGACCGCACCGTCGATGCGCGCCGAGGGGGCGGAGCGGGCAATCGATACCGCCTCGTGATTGCGGGCTACCGCCTCTGCGATCACGCGCCCGCCGGCATAGCCGGTTCCTCCGATCACGGCAATGCGAGTCATGGTTCCTCTTTCCTTGTCCCTCGAGTCGCGCCCGGGCGGCCCACTGCCACCCGGTTCACGAGTCCAGCACTTCGATGTCGAGCACGGTGAGCTGAACCCCCACGATGAGCTTGCGCGAATGCGCCCACTCTGCGTCCGGGGCGATCGCTGTGATCATGTACGGGCCGGATGGCGGGAGCGGCGCGGCGTATCGCCCGCCGTCGACTGTGCGCACCGAGCCGGAATAGCCGCCGTCGACCCGATGGATCGCGACGACAGCACCGGCAACCGTCTCCCCCGCCTTGGTCACACGTCCGGAGAGCATGAGTTGCTCCGAGATCGTGGCGTCCCATTCGACTTCTGTTCCGTTCACCTCGACGACATGAGTCTGCGGCGCCCATCCCGCCGCGTTTGCCACCGCGAGGTACCGACCCGGCGCGGGAAGCACGGCCGAGTAGCTGCCATCGAGATCGGCGCGTGACCAATCCACAGGCGTGCCATCAAGATTCATGAAGGTCACGATGGCCGGATTGCGCGGCTGAACATCATCGCCGAGGATCACTCGACCGCGAAGGAGCACTTCGGGGTGCGTACCGCCTGCCGACGCGGGCGCGACCCTTGTATCGACGGGTATGAACCACGCGATCGCGGCCGCGACGAGACCGAAAGTCGCAGCGATCCAGAAGCAGAGATGGAGTGCTTCGGTCGAGAGGAAGTCATGGTCGTTGATTGTGACGGCCACCGACGTTGTCAGCAGCAAGGCGATCAGAGCACTGCTGCCGGACATTGCGATGGAGCGCACGAGCGAGTTGATCCCGTTGGCGGATGCCGTTTCCGTCAGCGGCACGGCCGCCATCAGCAGTGTCGGGAGTGCTGCGAATGCGAGCGCTGATCCAACACTCGCGATCGCAGCACCGACGATGACAACGGGCACGCTGTCATAGACGAAGACACGGAAGACGAAGGCGCCGGCGATCGTCACGTTTCCCCACACGAGCACGCGCTGCGCGCCCCATCGGTTCAGGCGTCCCCCGGCGAAAGGTGACAGGATGACCATCACCAACCCCGCGGGGAGCATCACCAACCCCGCACCAATCACGGTCAGTCCGAATCCGTACCCGGTCTCGGCAGGCGCCTGTACCTGCTGGACAGTGAGTAGCATGTTCGCGAACGTGGCAGCCGTGGAGAACAGCGTCGACACGTTGGTGAGCAGAACGGGCCGACGCGCGGTCGTCCGCAGATCCACCATGGGGTTGTTGGTTCTCAGCTGCAGTGGCACCCATCCGACGAGGCCGACCACCGCGACACCAGCGAGGGAGACGATGACGGGGATCTCCCAGCGACCTGCCTTTGACACCACGAGGAGTACCGCCGTGAGGATGACGGAGAGCAACACCGCTCCGAGCGCATCGAACTTTCCGGGCGCCCGTACGGGAGACTCATCGACGACGAGCAAGATGCCCACGACAAAGATCGCTCCGGTGATCCCTCCGAACCAGAGGACTGATTGCCAGCCCAGCGTTTCGTAGAACACGCCCGACAGCGGCAAACCCATAGCACTGCCTATGCCGAGCGTGGCGCTCATGAGCGCAACAGCCGCCCCGACGCGCTCCCTCGGAAGAAGGTCGCGCAACAGACTGATCCCGATCGGGATCACGGATTGTGCGAAGCCTTGCAGCGTGCGCCCGATGATCATCGTCGGAAACGTGCCTCCGATGGCGATGATGAAGCTTCCCGCCGTCATCGCGAGAAGCGCGACGATGATCATCCTTCTCTTGCCGTACATGTCCGCCATCCGCGACAGCACGGGAGTTGCGACCGCACTGGCCAGAAGCGTGACAGTCACAATCCACGACGCATCGTTCGCGGTCACTCCGAGCAGATCAGGCATCTCCGGCAACAGCGGGAGCGTCATCGTGAACTGGAACGCAGCCGCCATCCCGCTCACAGCGAGCACAGTCGTCGTCAGCCACAGGGGAACGCGCCCTCGGATGATCATGTGTACAGGCTCATAGGTCCAGGGTGAGTCGCGGTGTGACTGCGCGCGACACGCACGGGTACATCACGTCGTTCGCGCGTCTCTCGCGTTCGGTGAGGATCGAATCGCGGTGCTCCGGTATCCCGATCGCGACCGCCACTTCACAGGTTCCGCAGGTTCCTTCGCGGCAGGAATACGGGACGTACACGCCGGCGCGTTCGAGAGCGTCGAGCGCGGTCTCGTCACCGGCCACGGGAATGACCTCCCCGGACGACGCGACCTCGATCTCGAACGGCTCGTCGGCGGTGTCACCCAGTTCCACAGGTTCGAAGCGCTCCGTTCTCAGGCGATCGATCTCGCCGCGTCGCCCCAGGAGCTCCTCGAGCGATGTGAGCATGCGGTCCGGTCCGCAGGCGTAGACGAGCGCCTTCGGGTCGGACTGTGTGACGAGACTCTCGAGGTCGAGCCGGGGAGCTTGATCGCGGGCGACGAGCGTCACCCGCCCGTCGTACGGTCGCGGAAGTGGGGCAGATCCGCGGTCGCAATCGCCAGCTTCGCGATCCCCGCGCTGTTGCGGTAGTTCTCCTTGAACTCCTCGACCTTCGAGATCTTGAGTCCGCAGGCCGCGTAGGAGCTGCGTTGCCCGTACAGCTGCTGCGCATAGTCCGCGAACAGTGTCACCGTTCCGCCGGGCTGCACAAGATGCTTCAGCGAACGGATCGCCTCTGGTGGCAGATCCTGAGCCTCGTCGATCACCACATGGCGGTACATCCTCGGCGACGCATCCGCCGTCAGCGCGTTGAGCATCGCGGAGGGAAGGTCCCACCAGTCATAAGAGAGGCCCGCCGCCGCGCGACGCGCCAGATACGCCTCACGGGCTGCCCACACCACCTCCCGCTGGGACGTACGCAAGGGGTCGATCCGCCCCCGCCGCTCCACCGCCATGTACGCGGCCCGTTCTCGATAGCCGTGACCTGAGATCCAGTCGAACTCGTCCTTGAAGAAGTCCAGCGGCTTTGAGAACATCTCGGACGGTTTGGACGCCACCTGAGCGTCTTCGAGCGCTTTCGTGAGGAGTGTCCGTCGAGGGCGATCGTCGACGATCGCGCCGTAGTGCATCAGATTCCGACTGTTGAGGTAGCCCCGCGCGACATGGTGGTACGTGCGGATGTCGAGGTCGCCCGAGTTGCCTGCAAGGTGCTTCAGGTACCCCGTGAGTGCCGTGTTGCATGTCACCAGCAGCGTGCGCCCTCCGTGGCCGAGCATGGAGTTCGCGAGATAGATGGCGCGATGGACGGCCATCGTTGTCTTTCCCGACCCTGCGGTACCCAAGACGACCTGGTCCCGATCCGAGTCCAGATAGACCACTTCGCTCTGTCTCCCAACAGGCGTGGGTAGGCGCACCACACGCGCCCCAGACGTCACCCTCCCCATCCCGACCTCCGCACCATCCGACCGCTTTTCTCCGCTCACCATACGAGATGCGGCATGAACCTGAGCGAAGCTGGAGCGTTCCGTGAACGACGCCAGTTCTCATGCTGTAGCCGTTGGTCCGTTCACAAGGATCCTCTTCGTGTGGCTGCCGGCCGTCGCCACAACCTCCACCAACGTCGCTTCTCCGCTGTTGCGGGTGGTTCGACGCGCTCTGCGCCGTCGCCGAAGAACTCTTCCTTGGCGATGCGGTCGCGTGCACGGTTGCGCTCGATCCGTTCGTCGTCCCAGGTGGTCGACCAGTGCACGCGCTCGTCGGTGATCCAGTAGTGGGATCGGCAGGGGAAGCTCCAGTTGCCGATCGAGGGCGACAGCGAGACGCGGCCGTTGAAGCTGAGACGCCAGTCGACCGGAGTGAGTGGCGTCACGACCTCGTTGCCGCACCCGCAAGCGCACCGGTGCACCGCTGTCGCGTACGGGATGCAGATGTACAGGGTGTCGGGGGCGAGGTCCTCGGGGATCTCGTCGACGAAGACGGGATGGAATGTGTCGGTCATTGGGGACCGTCTTCGTTCACGATGCTGTTCGCGTCGATGACATATCCAGCGAAGTGGGTGTCGTCTGCGTCGTCGTAGAAGCCGAGGTGCTTCTTGTACTGGATGATCGCGAGGGCGGCGTTGAGGGCGTTGAGCTCGGCGATCTGAATGTTCGTGTTGTACTCGCCGGGGCCGGCGTCGCTGGTCGAGATCCGGGCGCGGGCGGCGGTGCGGCTGCCGGGACGGTCGGTGCTGAGCGTGCTGCGTACGATGCCGCCGATGCGGGACTCGGTGGCGTACAGGCCCATTCCGACGTCCACGAATGGGATGCCGCGCAACTCGAGATGTTCGATGATCGGAGCCTTCGCGGGACCGTTGTCGATCGCGAGGAACACGAACTGCATCCCTTCCAGCAGCTGGAGGTTCTCTGTGGTGATCTCGACCGGATGCGGGATGATGCTGCGGCGCATCGCGGCGTACGCGCTGGCGAGGTAGTCGACCTTGGCCGGTTGAGCCTGCAGTTGCTCGATGGTGGCGGCGCCGGGGCTGCGGAATGCGTTGTGTTGCAGAAACGTATCCGGGTCAAACAGGTGGATCTCCGCCGCGGGGGTCTTGGCCAGGAAGTCCAGCAGGTAGGCGCCCGTCCCACCGAGCCCTATGACGGCGACCGGTCCTGTCCGAAGTGTCTGGCTGATCGCGGCGATGCCAGCACGGGAGCTCGCAGTGTCGTGATAGCTGAACACATCGTCCTCGGCCGCATCGACCACGCGGAAGGTGCGGGCGGTCGCGGTGAGGTCGAGCAACTCGGCGTGGCCGCTGAGAGCGGCAGCGTAGGTGGTCATCTTCTCGTGGTAGTCCTCGTAGCGTGCCGGCGGGATCGGCTTGCTTGAGAACCACCAGGTGGCTGTGACGCCCGCGCCAACCGGGTAGGGCGACTGTCCGTCGAGGATCAGCTTGCTCAGCGGGCGACCGTCAGCATCGCACGGCTGATCCCCGACGAAGTAGGCGACGTGGTTCTCCGGTGTCTTCGTGTCGTCGCCGGCGAGGGTGAGATCGGATACGAGCGTGCCGTACCTCACCTGCTTGGCGCTGTCGACGTAGGGGACGTGCCTGACGAGGAGGTGTGCGTTGAGGATGGAGACCTCGTACCCCTCGTCGCGCAGTCGCCGCAGGTCGGGGTTACGACTTATCAGTGGGTGTGACATTGAAGCGGGTTCCGTCCTTCACGGTGACCTGGCCGCCCTCGGCGAGCGTGCCCTCCGGCTTGGGCGCGACCGCCTTGCTGTAGACGACGCTGTAGGTGACGTTCTCGCCGGTGGGGCCGTCGGGGAAGGCGATGGCCACGACCTGCTCGTAGCTGACCACCCGGTCGGCGACGGTCTTCCGGCGGCCGTTCACGACGATGTGGATCTCGCGCTGCGGCAGCAGCTTGGTGAAGAAGCGATCGCCATCGGTGACGCGGACCAGTTCTCCCGGCGAGAGCGGGTCGTCGATGTCGTCGGGGATGTCCTTCCACACGCCACGTTCGGGTCCGACCGGCGGGGTCAGCAGGGCACGCAGGTCGGTCTCGGAGATCACCGCCGATCGCACCTCGTAGGGGACCTTGTCGAGGTAGATCGTGCGTGAGCGGTCGGTGAAGAACCGGACGCCGTCCTCCAGCTCGATGACCTGGTCCGGGGCGACCGGCCGGTCCTGCGCGTCCGGGACGTCGACCCAGATGGTGTCCGCGGGCGGCGAGACCAGTGCCCGCAGTTCCGCCCCGGACAGGCGGCGCCGCGGCACTCGTACCTGTTCCCCGTCGATGTAGATGTGAATCGGAGATGCCACGTCCGGGCTCCTTGTCTCGTGCCGCACGGCCGGAGCCGCCCACGCAATCGGGTTGCTTGCGATAATCGCAATGCTACCACGGCTTGCGATAATCGCAACACGACAAGGATGCCCCCGCCGGGGCATGGGGGTGGCGTGAGTCAGACGAGGAAGTCGCGAGGCGATGACGGTTCGCGGAGCATAGGCTCACCGGCATCGAGGATGTGCTGGGCCACCTCGAACGCCCGCTCGATGGACAGATCGAGGTAGCCGACCATGTCACAGAGGATCCCGAATGCGTCGCGAGTAGTGATGTGCTGGCGTTGCGCGAACCGGAAGGCCTCTCGATCTTCCGTGAGCCAGATCGAGTCCTGGTAGTCGACGTCCGTGCGTAGAAGGTGAAGCGTCTGGCTTTCGCCCAGGTGTTCGCGAGGCTTGGCCTTGCCTCCACCGAACACGGCGATGCGAACGCCTTCCACGGCCCGGATGTTCGCGGCGCCGACGACCGGGATCGGATCGCCGAACCACACCTGCTGGTCTAGCCCGCTGAGCGCCGGGACGTGCCCGGCAGAGTCTGAAATCTCCCGGGAGACCGCTTCAACGACGCGCCCCTTGCCCCGCAGATACTGTTCGAGAACGTCGAGCTCTTCAGCGCGAGCGAAGCAGACGATGACCGAGTTGTCCGGGAACAGGTACTGCAACGCAGCGCCTAGGCAAAGTGCAGCGCGCTGTCATCCGCAGACGCGCTGTCGACGAAGTACAACTCGAGCTGTTCCACCGGCTGGCCAAGCAGATTGGCGGCGGGCCTTAGCGTTGTGGCTCCATCACGATAGGCGTCGAGATACGCGTCGACCAAACGCTGTGCCGGCCTGGGAACTCCTGCGAGCCGGGCACGGTTCGTGTGCTCCGCTGCCTCCCCCGCGCGCATTGCCGTTGCGCGAGCGGTCTGCGACTCCAGTCGCCGCTGGTCCTCTTGAGAGATCAACTGCTCGTTGAGTAGCCGCCACGACATCGCACTCGGCGACATCTGGAAGTGCAACACCAGATCGTCGAACGCATCCACCGCAGAACGTCCCGCAAGCCGCGCGACGATCTCACTCTTCGGGGCGAGGAAGCTGGCAGCGAAGGTGTTCGCTCGGCTCTCCGTTTGCGTCTTGTCCGACCACAGCCGCTCCTCGATAACCGCGTCCTTGGAATCACCGAATGCCAAGTGCGCAATCTCGTGCGCAAGGGTGAACCGTTGCCGGAACGGCGCGTCCGAAGTGGCAAGGACGATCGCTCGCACACCCCCGTCCGAGAAGGACAGCCCATCGCAGGCCTCCGGCAAGCTCGTAACGACCACGTCGATGCCGAACCTGTCCTCGATCAACCCGATCAGTTCCGAGTTCGTCAGACCTCCCACGAGGGAACCCAGCATCTGCAGGTACTCATCGGCGAGTCTCTGCGCCTGCTTTACGTATCCACCCACCGTGGGCTTCGACGGCAATGCAGGGAACGGCAGCGGGCGCCCCAAGAACTGAAGACCCTCGAGCTTTTCGACGAGCATCTCGATCGTCTCCCGCCCGAGCAAGTCACTCGCCTCGATCGCATGCTCAGCGGCCCGGTGCGCGAGCACCAACTCGCGCGTCGAATCACCAGTCAGCAGCCAATCGACGGTGGTATCTCCCTGCTCCGCGACCAGCGCCAACTCGAGAGAGGTAAACCTGCGTTTGCCAACCAGCGACTTCGCAAGCTTCGGACCGTCAATGCCGATCGCTTTGGCGAAATCCTTCTTGCTTAGGCCCGTGCGCTCGATCACTTCGTTGACGCGCGCGACTACCGGGTCATCAGCCATACGCCAATCCTCGCAGAGAATTGCGAAAATCACAATCTCATGGTAAGTGAGACAGCCAGCCGAAATGCGTCCCTCGCGCCACCAGCAACGTGCCAAAGGGCGCTCTGCGAGCATCGGAGATGGGCGAGAATCATGCTGTGGAGGACGCCGCTGGAATGAAGCCGATCCGGACTCCCGCGCAGGGGTCTGACGCGCGGGTTGAGCGACCGATCGACTTCCACCGTGACCGCCACTTCCTCTGCACAAAGTGCGGACACCGGTGGACTGTCGATCTTGACTGGATTGAACGTTGGGCTCAGGGCCACGAGAGGTGCCCGGGATGTGGCGTCGACTGCACCGAGGAGAACGCACCGCGAGTCACCGTCGACCCGAACGATCCAGCCCTCGTCGACGAGAACGTCCCGCGGTTCTCCTGGTACCACACAAGCACGCATGCCGACTGGCCTCCCGTAGGGATCGACCCCGCGGCAGGACTCACACCACAGACCAGGCTCATGATGGGTGGCGACGCCCGGGTCGCAGCGTGGGCTGACCGACAGCGGGCGAAGGCGCTCCACGTGGGCACGTATGAGGCGGCAATTCACAACATGCTGCGCCGCCTCGACGATCAGGGCGATGACGGAAAGCAGTTCTACCCGTATCGGGTGCACCTCAGACAGGACATCGTCGTGCGCGAGAGCTGGCTGATCGACCCGAGCAACTTCGTCGGCGATGTAGAACTCGCCGAGGTCTGCCCACCCGGCATCGACGTCGCCCGCTACCTCAACTATCATGAGGACCCCGGCGGGCTTTCTCTCGCGTTGGGCCGGGATGCGATCGCCGCGACGCAACAGGTTGCCATACCGACAGCCACGAACCTCGATGAGGACTGGGCCACCTCCACCACCGACGACATCCGCACCGCAACCGAGGTCCCGCCCCGCCCGATGGGGATGCACACTGCGCGGGTGACCCTCACGCCGGAGATGCATCGAGCCCAGCGCTTTGCCGAGGAACTCTCGCAAACGCTGCCCGTCAACCTGCGCGAACAGTTCCGATCAGCCCTCGGCTACAGGTTCGACGCCGATCCAGATCGGTGGGTCCGCTCCGCCCTCGAACTCGTCACCAGCATCGTCGCACCCAACCGAATGCTCACCGACCTCGCCGGTCAGGCCATCCGCGCTATTTGAGAGCATCGGTCGGTCCACTCGCTCCTCAGCACCATCGAATCTGGGAAAGCGCGAGCGAGGCTCGTTGTCTCGAAATGTCCCGCCCCACGATTCCAAGCGAAGTGGCAGATCCTACTCGAGGGTCGCGGCCCCAGATCACCACCAATAGATCGAGGAGAGAGTCCCGGTCACAGATGCGATCGATCCCTCGGCACAGGCGATGGCGGCCGGATCACGGAAGGTTCGATGCCCCCGCTCCCTGGCACTGATTCACCCTTGCGGCCATCCACCGGCCACGTTCGTCGACTCAGCCACTTCGATTAGGGTGAAGCAAACGCTGACGGCTCACTGCGCCCATTGTCTGCGGAGCCGACCCCAGCCAGCGGGAGTGAGCACTGTCTCAGCGCTCGAGGACGACCGCGAGGCCCTGCCCGACGCCGATGCAGATCGCCGCGACGGCGACGCCTCCGCCGCGGCGGGCGAGCTCGTGCGCGGCGTGGCCGATGATGCGCCCGCCCGACGCGCCGAGCGGGTGACCGATAGCGAGGGCGCCGCCATGGATGTTGAGCTTCGCCGGGTCGAGGTCCGGCCATCCCGCGAGGCACGCCAGCGACTGCGAGGCGAACGCCTCGTTGAGCTCGACGATGTCGACGTCCGCCCACGAGCGGCCCGCTCGAGCGAGGGCCTTGTTCGCCGCCTCGATGGGCGCGATCGGGAAGTCGTCGGGGTTGACGCCGTGCGCACCGCGCCCCGCGATGCGGGCGAGCGGCTCGGCATCCACCGCGCCCTCCGCGCCGAGCAGGACCGCCGAGGCGCCGTCGTTGATCGACGAGGAGTTGCCGGCCGTCACCGTGCCGTCGGCGGCGAACAGCGCGCGGAGCCCCGCGAGCTTCTCGACCGATGTGTCGTCGCGGATGCCCTCGTCGCGCGTCAGTGCCGCTCCGGGGACCGCGACGATCTCGTCGTCGTGCACGCCGTCGGCCCACGCCTGCGCGGCGAGTCGGTGCGAGCGCACGGCGAAGGTGTCCTGCGCATCGCGGGAGATGCCCCACTCGCGGGCGATCTTCTCGGCCGACTCCCCGTTGCTGATGCTCCAGTGCGTCGGCAGCGCCGGGTTCGTCATCCGCCAGCCGATGGAGGTGTTCCACAGCGTCTGGTTGCCGACGCTCGGCCACGGCTTCGGCGACTTCTCCACGACGAACGGCGCACGGCTCATCGACTCGACACCGCCCGCGAGCACGATGTCGGCGTCCCCCGCCTCGATCGCCCGCGACCCCTGGACGACGGCCTCGACGCTCGACGCGCAGAGCCGGTTGACCGTCACGCCGGTGACGCTCGTCGGGAAGCCCGCGAGCAGTGCGCCGAAGCGCGCGACGTTGCGGTTGTCCTCGCCAGCCTGGTTGGCGTCGCCGAAGACGACGTCGTCGATCCGCGCCGGGTCGATCCCGGCGCGCTCGACGGATGCCCGCATCACCAGCGCGGCGAGGTCGTCGGGGCGGATGCCGGAGAGCGCGCCCCCGGCGCGGCCGAAGGGCGTGCGGACGGCGTCGTAGATGAAGGAGGCGGTCATCGGTGCTCCGGTTCGGTTTCGGTCGGACGCGGTTCGGTCAGGTCGAGGCCCGTCAGCGCCGCGAGCGAGGCCGTCGTGTTGTCCCCGAATGCCTCGCGCACGGCGAAGCCGCGCTCGGTGACGTCGAAGATCGCGTGATCGGTGTAGACGCGGGTGACGCAGGCGGCTCCGGTGAGCGGATAGGTGCAGCGCTCGACGAGCTTGGAGACGCCGTCGCGCGTGAGCAGATCGGTCATGACGTAGACGTTCTTCGCACCGATCGCGAGGTCCATCGCGCCCCCGATCGCCGGGATCGCGCCGGGCGCTCCGGTCGACCAGTTGGCGAGGTCGCCGTTCTGCGCGACCTGGAACGCGCCGAGCACGCACACGTCGAGGTGACCGCCGCGCATCATCGCGAAGGAGTCGGCGTGGTGGAAGTACGCCGCGCCGTGCAGGGCGGTGACCGGCTGCTTGCCCGCGTTGATCAGGTCGGGGTCGACGAGCCCCGCCGCGGGCGCCTCGCCCATGCCGAGCAGGCCGTTCTCGGTGTGCAGGATGATCTCCTGGCCCGCCGGCAGGAAGTTCGCCACGAGCGTCGGAGCGCCGATGCCCAGGTTGACGTAGGAGCCCTCCGGGATGTCGGCGGCGATCCGTGCCGCCAGATCGTCACGACTGATCCGCGTGCTCATCGGGCGCCCTCGTCGTCGCTCTGCCCTTCGCCCGCGGCCGCCGCGAGCGGCGCGCCCTCGATGTCGACGCCTCCGACGAACCGGCCATCCCGCAGCCAGGCCCGCTCCCCCACCGCGACGACGCGGTCGACGAAGATCCCGGGGGTGACGATCGACTCGGGGTCGAGCGCGCCGAGAGACACGACCTCGTCGACCTGCGCGACGGTCGTCGTCGCGGCGGCGGCCATGATCGGACCGAAGTTCCGTGCCGTCTCACGGTAGACGAGGTTGCCCCACCGGTCCGCCCGCAGCGCCGAGACGAGCGCGACATCGGCGCGCAACGTGTACTCGAGCAGGTAGGTGCGCCCGTCGATGACCCGCGTCTCCTTGCCGTCGGCGAGCTGCGTGCCGACGCCGGTCGGCGTGTAGAAGGCGCCGATGCCGGCACCCGCGGCGCGGATGCGCTCGGCGAGGTTGCCCTGCGGGACGAGCTCGAGCTCGATCCTCCCGGAGCGGTATAGGTCGTCGAACACCCACGAGTCGTGCTGCCGCGGGAAGGA
Source organism: Microbacterium sp. UBA3394 (assembly GCF_002358725.1). Lineage (NCBI taxonomy): Bacteria > Bacillati > Actinomycetota > Actinomycetes > Micrococcales > Microbacteriaceae > Microbacterium > Microbacterium sp. UBA3394. Next base: position 68,784 of record NZ_DEPK01000102.1, on the reverse strand, counting down.
GCAGACGACCCTGCGCACGCGCCCAGCGGCGAGCAACGCCGCGAGCCCCGTGTCGCCGTTCCCCGCGTTGTTACTCACGATCACGAGGTCGCCTGCGCCGTGCGCGATGAGGGCGTCGATGAGCTCGACGGGCTGTCCGGCGCGACCGAACCCGCCGATCATGATCGTCGCGCCGTCGCGGATGCCGGAGATCGCCGTCGCGGCATCCGGCACGGTCTTGTCGATCACGGTGACCGGCTCCTCTCCTCGTTCGCGTATATGCGCTTGGCGTAAGTCCAGCGTGCACGTGCCGTGCGGCTCAGGCCTTGCCCGCCATCCGAACCGTGCGGCTGAGAATCACTGCGACAACGCCGACCAAGCCGAGCACGGAGACGAGCCCGGTCAGGAGGAACGTCGCGCCGCCCGCTGCTCCGACCAGGCCGGTGGCGACCAGCGGGGCGAAGCCCGCCGCGAGGGTGGCCGCGACCTGGTACGAGATGCCGACGCCCGTGAAGCGGTTGTGCACCGGGAAGAGGTCTGCCATGTATGCGGCGAGAGGTCCAGTCACCATCGCGTTACCGATAGGCGTGAGCAGGACGAACGCGACGAGCACGGCAGCGAGGCTCGGCAGCGTCAGCAGGGCGAATGCGATCCATACAAGGACGGCTCCGAGAATGAATCCGACGATCATGACCTTCGTGCGCCCGACACGGTCAGACAGCGCCGCGAAGGCCAGCGTCGCGAAAATGGTCAAGAAGTTCGAGATCGTGAGCATCCACAGAGTGTCGGCCTGTGAGTTGCCGTGCGCCACCGCAAAGCCCAGGCCGAATGTCGCTGTGAGCGACTGCAGGAAGAAGGGAGATAGAGCCGTGAGAATGACGAGAAGGATGCTGCGCCAGTTTTCTGCGAACGCGCTGATTATCGGGATGCGGGCAATGTCGAGATGTTCCTTGGCGCGCTCGAACTCCGGTGACTCAGTCACGGTGAGCCGGATCAGCACGGCGAGGATGACGACGAGGATCGACGCGAGGAACGGTATGCGCCAGCCCCAGGAGAGTAGCTGCTCTGGCGGCATCAGAGAGATGAGCGCGAACACAAGGGTCGCGAGGACAGCACCGCTCGGGCCACCGCTCTGCACGACAGCTCCGGCAAGCCCCCGGCGCTTTTCCTGAGCGTGTTCGATGGACATAAGGCTCGCACCAGCCCACTCGCCGCCGACGGCCACGCCCTGCACGAGGCGCAACACCACAAGCAGGATTGGCGCAGCAGCGCCGATCGACGCCGCTGGTGGGATGAGCCCGATTCCGATCGACGCCACCCCCATCACGACGATCGTGATGACCAGCATCCGCTTGCGCCCGATGCGATCGCCGAAGTGCCCGAAAAGGATAGCGCCGGCCGGTCGAGCCACGTAGCCGATCGCGAGAGTGACGTAGGACAGCACCGCGCCGAGCGCAGGACTGACGCCAGTAAAGAACACCGCAGGGAATACCAGGGCGGATGCCGTGGCATAAAGGGTGAAGTCGTAGAACTCCAGAGTGGCACCGAGATAGCTGCCAAAAGCAGCTCGACGTGCCTCGCGCGCGGTGCTGACGTGCTGCAAGGTTGCCATGTTTTCTCTCCTTCGAGCGGGCGCGTGGGTAGCACTCGCCTGCCACACTACTGAGATGTCAGCAAGATTGCTAGCTTGCTGTCAGCTAGCTTGGACTTGTTTCCTCCGGCGCCAAGCGCGAGGGTGTTCACACGCCCAGCCCAGAGGAAAGTCGACAGCGCGGTCGTCCGAGAACTGCGAAGCACATCGAGCCATCCTCAGGGGGCCTCTCCTGTCAGACAGATATATGGCAGACTGAAGATGCCGGCAGCGCCGGCTCTGGCACAACTGCCTGATCTTGTCCGAGGAACGATGATGTCTCCACAGTCGAGCGATGCACCGGAGGCGTTCCCCGTGCGGGGGTTCACGACGTCAAACCGCCGCAGCGCGGAGCGTACCCAGGCCTGGGCAGCGTTCGCCCGGGAACGGGTGCTCGCCACGCAATCGACGTCGCTGTCCGCTGACGGAGCCGTGATCTCTCTCCGACAGATTGAACCCGATGGCGTGCTCATTTCGGAGGGGGCCAGCAACGAGTTCATCGTGCAGCGGACGCCCGCCGACATCAGCGCGCACCCGTCCGACACGGTGATGCTCACCCTGCTGTTATCGGGGTCGGCCTTCCACCACCACCGCGGCGGCACAGTCGTGCTCGAGCCCGGGGACGCGCTCGTCCTGGACTCCGACCAACCCGGCATCCAGGGGTACTCCACCGCGAGCCGCGTCCTGTCGATCCGGCTGCCGCGCGCCCTGTTCACCCTCCGCACCGGCGAGCGTGCGATCCCGGAGCCGCGGATCGTGCGCCGGATGGTCACCTCCGGCGGTCACGGCCCCGACGACGAACGCATCGCGCGGCTGCGGGGCGCCCTGCGCGGCCGAATCGCCGCCGACCACGTGCGCGACGACGCGATCGCCTGCCTTGTCGCGGCGTGCGGCGGAAAGCGCCACGTAACCCTCGCGCGACAGTTTATCCTCGACCATTTAGCCGATACAGGGCTGAGCGTCCGACGCGTCGCGCAGGGCCTGTCAGTGAGCGAGCGCCAGCTGGCGAGATCCTTCGCCGCCGAGAACGCCACCGTTGCCGCGACGATCACCGAACTCCGGCTCGCCCGGGGGCGCGCGATGCTTCGCGATCCGGCGTGGCGGACGCACACGATCGGCGAGATCGCGGAGAAGGTCGGGTTCGGGTCGCCGTCGAGCTTCGCGCATGTGTTCCGCCGTCAGTACGGGCACTCCCCGAGCGACGAGCGTCCTCGCACCTCCGAGACCCGCCCGGCGCCGGTCAGATTGACCCCGCCTCGGCGATCAGAGCCGAGCCCGTGGCGAATGCCTCGTCCGAGATGATGTGCTCGATGCCCGGATCGATGCGGACGTCGACGTCGCTGCCGCGTCGACGCAGCTCCGCCGCCGTCTGCCGCACGCGATCGGCGGGGACGAAGGGGTCCTCCGAGATGCTCCTCATCACGACGCGCCGCGCGGGAGTCCCCGCAACGGATGCCGCCGGCGGCTCCGCCGCCAGGAACCCGCCCGTGAACAGCAGGGCGGAACCGGCCGTGGGCTCGCGGGAAAGCAGCCAGTCGCTCAGCAGGCACGCGCCCTGCGAGAACCCCCACACGACGATCCGCGCGGGTGGGAACCCCACCCGCGCGATCCGCTCGTGCGCCGCATCGACGACGGCGAGAGCCGAGGTCAGCGCGGGCTCGTTCTCCTCGCGCGGCCGCTGGAACGGGTGCGGGTACCACGTGCCGCCGGCCGCCGCGGGGGCGAAGAACCGGGTCGGCGCCGCGGCGAAGCGCGCCGAGGCCTCCCGCATCCATTCCGGCGACAGTCCGCGGCCGTGCACCGCGAGCACGGCGACGGTGGCCGTGGCGGCGGGCTCGCCCCATTCGGCGAGTGCGGCGGAGGGGTCGTGGACCATGGTCGCTCCGTTCGGGTGGACCGGGGGCCGGCCGGCTCGGCGGCGCGATCGGCCGGCCCCCGGAGCCTGCTCAGGTGGTGATGGGCTCGAGCTGCGACATGATCGACACCCGCTCGTTCTCGAACTGCGGCGGGAGCATGAAGGCCTTGCCGAGCTCCTCGGGCGACTCGTCGCAGTCCCAGCCGCCCTCGTTGTGGGTGACGGCGAGCTCGAACAGCGCGCCGCCCGGCGTACGGACGTAGTGCGACTTGAAGTAGGTGCGGTTCTTGAGTTCGGAGATGTCTGTGTACCCGGCGCCCTCGATGTCGAACTTGACCGCCTCCTGGTTCTCCAGGGTGTCGAGGTTCCACGCGAAGTGGTGGTAGGCGCCCGCGCCGTAGCGCCAGGTGCCCTGGTCCTCGGTGCGGTTGCCGGTCAACTCGATGAAGTTTCCGAACTCGGCCGTCCCGACGCGGAAGCGGGCACGGTCGCCCTCCTCCTCGATCGCGCTCGAGGCGAAGAACACCTGCTCGGCGAAGTCGACCATGCGGTCCTGGTCGTAGACGTGGATGCCGACGCCGTAGAGACCGTGGATCGCGTACTCGGCCGGGACGCCGTTCTCGGTGTAGCCGACGCGGGTGTCTCCGGGCTGCTCGATCAGCACGTACTCGATGCCGCAGGGGTGAGCGAACTCCACGCGCGGCGTGCCGAACGCGTCGGTGCGGACGTTGTCCACGCCGTGCTCGGTGAGGCGCCTGCTCCAGTACTCGAGCGAGTCGACCGGAACCGAGAGCATGACCTCGCGCGCCTGGTTGGTGCCGCGGCTGCCGTAGATGCCGTGCTGCGCCCACGGGAACGTCGTCACGACCGACGAGGGGTCGCCGGCGGCGTTGGAGTAGTAGAGGTGGTAGACGGGGGTCGACCCGTCGTACAGCACCGTCTTCTTGATGAATCGCAAGCCCAGCACGCGGGTGTGGAAGTCGACGTCCTCCTGGGCGCCGCCGACCGACAGCGTCACGTGGTGGGAACCGGTGAGATAGGTCACGGAGAGTCCTTTCGCCTGTGTTCTTCTTCTTCGAAGCAGCGTTCGCGCATCGTCGTCGACCGCTTGCCGAGATCGTATGCGCGTGAATCAGCCTGTCGTCCGGAAGCGGCCGACTCGTTCACGCGAGACGGCACGCTTAGTCACATCGGACCGCCCAGGCGCCCCCCGAGCCGTCCCGCGCGGGATGCTGGAAAGCACTCGCACCCTTCCCCAGCAGGACCTTCCCCGACGAGGAGACGATGATGTCAGCGCAGTCCACTCCCCTCCGCTTCGTGCACGACGCCCTGCCGCAGCGCGTGCTGTTCGGCGCCGGAGCGGCGTCCGAGCATGTGCGAGACGAGGTCGAGCGACTCGGCGCCCGGCGCGTCATGGTGCTCGCGAGCGCCGACGAGGCGCAGCTCGTCGCGCGGGCGGCCGGCCGGATCGAGCCGGTGCTCGAGTGGACCGAGATCGCCCAGCATGTTCCGGTCGACATCGCCGTCGCGGCCCGCGCGGCGGCGATCGAGGCGTCGGTCGACCTGCTTGTGTCCGTCGGCGGCGGCTCGACGACGGGGATGGCGAAGGCCATCGCGCTCGAGACGGGACTCCCCATCATCGCGGTCCCGACGACCTACGCCGGCTCCGAGGCGACGAACGTGTGGGGCCTGACCGAGGCCGAGCGCAAAACGACCGGCGTCGAACCCCGCGTGCTGCCCGTCAGCGTCGTCTACGACTCCGAACTCACCCTCAGCCTTCCGGTCGCGCTGTCGGTAGCATCCGGACTCAACGGCATCGCGCACTGCGTCGACGCGCTGTGGGCGCCGCGCGCCGACCCGATCAACGCTGCCCTCGGCGCCGAGGCCATCCGTGCCCTCGCCGGCGGCCTCCGCGGCATCGTCGCCGACCCGCAGGGGCTACCGGGACGCGACGAGGCGCTCTACGGCGCGTACCTCGCCGCCGTGTCGTTCGCGTCGGCGGGGTCAGGGCTGCACCACAAGATCTGCCACGCGCTCGGCGGCACATACGGCCTGCCGCACGCGCAGACGCACGCCGTCGTCCTCCCGTACGTCACGGCGTTCAACGTCGACTCGGCCCCGGACGCTGCCCGGCGGCTGCAGGCGGCCTTCGGCGCCGACGACCCTCTCGCCGGTCTCGTCGCCCTCCGAGAGGAGCTAGACGCGCCGCGGGCGCTGCGGGACCTCGGGTTCGAGGAGGCGTCCATCGAGGAGGCGGCGGAGATCATCCTCCCGTCGGTGCCGCCGACCAATCCGCGTCCCGTCGCGGCCGCCGACCTCGTGCGCATCCTCCGCGCCGCGTGGGCCGGCACCGACCCGGCGGAGCTGAGAGCGCGGTGACGGGCGCCCTCGACGGCATCGTCGTCGCCGACCTCTCGCGCGTGCTCGCCGGTCCCTACGCCACCCAGCTGCTGGCCGACCTCGGCGCCGACGTCTTCAAAGTGGAGTCGCCCGCGGGCGACGAGACACGGCACTGGATGCCGCCGGAGACGGGCGGCGTGTCGACGTACTACCTGTCGGTCAACCGCGGCAAGCGCTCGGTCGTCCTCGACTTCGCCGATCCGGACGACCGCGGCACGGCCCACCGACTGGTGGCCCGTGCCGACGTCGTCATCGAGAACTTCCGCCCCGGCGCCCTCGCCCGCTTCGGACTCGACCACGCCTCCGTCGCGAAGCTCAACCCCGCGGTCGTCTACTGCTCGATCAGCGGCTTCGGCTCCGGCGCGGGCGCCGCGCTCCCCGGGTACGACCTCATCGTGCAGGCGATGTCGGGGCTCATGAGCATGACTGGTGCGCCCGACGGCGACCCGCAGCGCAGCGCCGTGTCGGTGTTTGACGTGATGACGGGCATGAACGCGGTGATCGGCATCCTCGCCGCGCTGCGGCACCGCGACCGCACCGGCGAGGGTCAGCACGTCGAGGTGAACCTCCTCTCGACCGCCCTCGCGGCGATGGCGAACCACGCGGTGGCGACCGTCGCGACCGGCGCTCCCCCGCGCCGGTGGGGGAACGCGCACCCGAGTCTGTTCCCCTACGAGCCGCTGCCGACGTCCGACGGGCTGCTCGTCGTCGTCGCCGCCAATGACCGCCAGTTCGCGCGGCTGGCGGAGACCCTCGGGCACCCCGAGTGGGTGGACGACGCCCGCTTCGCCTCGAGCGCCGACCGCAACACGAACCGCGAGGCGCTCCGAAGGCTCCTCACCGCCGCGCTGGCGACGCGGACGAGTGCGGACTGGTTCGCGGCACTCACCGCGGCCGGTGTCCCGTGCGGACCGATCAACACGCTCGATGAGGGGATCGCCCTGGCGGAGCGCCTCGGCCTCGACCCCGTCCTGCGACTGGGCGCGGACGGCGCGGATGGCGCGGTCGGCGCGATCCCCGGCATCCGCTCGCCGCTGCGGCTGTCGGCGACGCCGCCGCGGTATCGGGGCGCACCTCCGGTCCTCGGCGAGCACACGGCGACGGTCCGCGACGAGCTCCGCGACGAGACGAGAGGCGGTGCCCGCGATGGGTGACCGGCAATACCGCACGGCGATCGGCGAGAGCACCCCGACCGGCATCCGCGTGATGGGAACCGACATCGGCGACCTCATGCGGGACGTGTCCTTCGGCGAGCTCGCCTACTGGCTCGCCGCGAGACGGCGACCGACGGCCGGGCAGCGTCGCGTTTTCGAGGCCGTACTGGTCGGCCTCGCCGACCACGGCTTCACCCCCACCGCGCTCGCCGCACGCCTGACGTACTACAGCGCGCCCGACGCCCTGCAGGGCGCGATCGCGGCTGGGCTGCTCGGCGGCGGGTCCCGCTTCCTCGGCGTAACGGAGGACACCGGGCGCTACCTGAGCGACGCCGTCGCATCGCACGGGCACCTCGCCGCCGACGACGCGGCGGGGTGGGATGCCGCGGCGCGCGGCATCCTCGCGCGCAGTCGCGCCGAGGGCCGGCGGCGGGTCCCGGGGCTCGGCCACCCCGTGCACACCTCCGACCCGCGCGTCGCGGCGCTCGTCGGGATCGCGCGCGCCGAGGGCGTGTACGGCCCGCACCTGGCTCTGTTCGAGGGGATCGGGCGCGTCCATCCCGACGTGCTCGGCGTCCGGCTGCCGCTCAACGGCGCGGGCGTGTGCGGCGCGGCGCTCGTCGACGCCGGACTCCCCGTCACGATGCTGCGCGGCTTCGCACTCCTCGCCCGCACCGCCGGTCTCATCGGGCAGCTCGCGGAGGAGGAGATCGACCCGATCGCCCCGCTCCTCTACGCCGACGTCTCGGACGCCGCGGTGTACGCGCCGCCCGACGCCGGCCCCGCGTCCGCGTCCGGCGAGCGCGGCGACAGTGGCCACGGCGGCCACGGAGACCTCGCGTGACGGCGACCAGGCCCGAGCCGGCGTCGCCGCGGTTCGCCGCGCTGATCGCCGTGCTCGGCGGGCTGTCGCTCCTCGGCCCCTTCGGGACCGACACCTTCCTCCCCGCCCTCCCCGCGATCGCGGCCGATTTCGCCGTGCCGGCCGATCGCGTGCAGCTGACCCTGTCGGCCTTCACGCTCGGCATGGCCGCCGGACAGCTGATCCTCGGCCCGATCTCGGACCGCATCGGACGACGGCTGCTGCTGATCGCGGGGCCGGCGGCCGCGGCCGCGGCATCCGCCGGCGCCGCGCTCACGGGGTCGCTCCCCGTGCTCGTCGCGGCCTGCGCCGCGATCGGAGTGAGCGCGTCGGCGGGAATGGTCGTGGGCCGCGCGGCGGCGGCCGACGTCACCGATGCCCGCACCGCGCCCCGCGTCTTCTCGCTGCTCGGCATGATCACCTCCACCGGCCCGGTCCTCGGGCCGCTCGGCGGAGCGCTCGCGCTCGCGCTCTGGGGGTGGCGCGGCATCTTCGCCGCTCTCGCCGTATTCGCGGCGATCCTCGCCGTCGCGGTGTGGATCGGCGTGCCCGAGACGACGGCGCCGCGGGCTCCGGGGCGCCGAACGCACCTCCTGCGCGACTGGGCGCTGGTCGTCCGCGCCGAGGGATACCTGCCGAACGCGGCTGTCGTGTGGTTCGGCTTCGGCGCGGTGTTCGCCTACATCTCGGCATCGCCGTTCCTGTTCCAGGAGACCCTCGGCCTCTCTCCGGGCACGTTCGCCCTCGTGTTCGCCGTCAACGGCGTCGCCCTCATCGGCGTCAGCCTCCTCACCGCGCTCGCGGCGACCCGCGTCGGGCCGCCGCGGCTCGTCGCGACCGGCCTCGCCCTGATGTGCGCCGGCGCGGCCGTGATCGCCGTCGGCGCGGCGCTGTCGGTCGCGGTCGCGGCCGGATGGCTGTGGCTGGCGGCGGTCGGCATGCTCCTGCTCAACGCGAGCATGGGTCTCGTCTTCGGTCCCGCGACCGCCCTCGCCGTCGCTCACAACCGGCCGCGGGCGGGCACCGCGATGGCGCTCATCGGCTGCGTCCAGTTCATCGCGGCGGCCGTCGCCGCGCCGCTCGCCGGCGGCGGCGCGGTGGGCTTCGCGGTCGTCGTGGGCGCGTGTGCCGCCCTCGCCGCCGTCTCGTTCGCACTCGGGCGCCGCTCGGCGCAGAGCGCCAGCTGAACCCGGCTGCCGTCAGACGACGTCGCCCATCGTCATGAGGATCGAGGCCGCGTCGCCCGTCCAGCCGGACACCCACGCGTGCTCCCACCGCCGCGCCGTGATGCGCCACCCCCGCGGCAGCCGGGTGAGCTCGTCGATATAGCGGCCGTGCACCTGGTAGAGACGCGTCCCGCGATCATCCGACACCGCCCACGGATTGAGCGTCTTGGACACGGTGCCGGCCGTGTGGCGGTCCGCACCGAAGTCGATCACGAGATTCGACGTGATGTGGAAGCGGTGCATCCCGCCGCCGTCGAAGAACCCTCCCGCGCGCATCTGCGCGAACGTCATGACCGGCCCTGCGGCGTCGCGGTAGTCAAACCGCGTGTCGTCGACGAAGACGCGCTCGGCGAGGGCGTCGTAGTCGGGCAGATCGACGCAGTTGACGTAGCGCGCGTACAGGTCGAGGATCTCGAGTCGGTCGGAGATCTCGGCGATGTCCATCGGCATCCCCGCTACGATCAGGCCGAGGCGAGGTAGAGATCGCTGATCGCGTGCGGGTCGTCGCGCAGCTCGGCGGCGGGGGCCGAAAGGGCGACCGTGCCGCGGGCGAGCACGACGGCCGTGTCGACCATCGCGAGCGCCACCGGGACGTGCTGCTCGACGATGAGGACCGCGGCGCCGTCGTCCGCCGCGGCGCGCAGCGCCGCCAGCAACCGCTTCACGATCAGCGGTGCGAGACCCAGCGAGAGCTCGTCGGCGAGGATGACGCGCGGCCGGGCGGCGAGGATGCGGCCCACCGAGAGCATCTGCTGCTGCCCGCCCGAGAGGAGGCCCGCGCGCCGATCGACGTGCTCGCGCAGCTCGGGGAAGATCTGCAGCGCCGCCTCGACGCCGCCGCGGCCGAGCCTCAGGTTGTCCCGGACCGACAGCGGCGCGAAGATGCTGCGGTCGTCGGTAAGGAGCGCGAGGCCGGACCGCGCCGCCTTGTACAGCGAGCCCGGGTGGGCGGCGCCGAGCAGTGTCAGCTCCCCCGCGACGGCGCGCTGTGAGCCGGCGAGGGTCAGCACCGTCGTCGTCTTCCCCGCGCCGTTGGCGCCGAACACGCCGATCATCTCGCCCGCGCGCAAATCGAGGTCGACGCCCGAGACGATCGCCTGGCCGTTGTAGCCGGCATCCAGACCCTTCGCCGACAGCAGCACTTCACCGGTCATGACGTCACCTTCCCCGAAGCGATGGGATCAGCCGCGGAGTCGCCTGCCGCGGAGTTGCCGCCCGCGGAGTCGTCGGCGCCGAGATAGGCGGCGATGACGGCCGGGTCGCCGCGCACCTCGTCCGGCGTGCCGCGTGCGATCACGCTGCCGAAGTCCATCGCGATGACCTCGTCGGAGACCCCGAGGACGAGCTCGACGTCGTGCTCGATGATGAGGACCGCGATGCCCCAGTCCTCGGCGAGCGCGCGCACCAGGGTCCGAAGCTCCGCACGCTCCTGGGCACCGAGCCCCGCGGCCGGCTCGTCGAGCAGCAACACCTGCGGCCGCGCCGCGAGGGCGCGGGCGATCGCGAGGAGCCGGCGCTCGCCGTAGGAGAGGTCGGCGGGGGCGTCGTCGAGCCGGTGCTCGAACTGGAAGGTGCGCACGGCCGTCCGCGCGGCGGAGCTCAGCCGCGGCTTGCCCGGGACGATCCCGGCGATCAGCGTGTCGTACCAGCGGCGCTGCTCCGACGCGACGAGTAGGTTGTCGAGGATCGTGAGGTCCTCGAACAGCTCGAGCGACTGGAAGGAGCGGCCGACCCCTGCCCGGCCGCGCGCCGCGGGGGTGAGGTGGGTGAAGTCGCGACCGTCGAGCGTGATCGTCCCGGCGCGCACCGGGGCGAACCCGGTGATGGCGTCGACGAGGGTCGTCTTGCCGGCGCCGTTCGGGCCGATGATCCCGAGCACGGAGCCGGGTCGCACCTCGATGTCGACCGCCTTCAGCACCCGCGCGGCCCCGAAGACGACATCGAGCCCCGATACGCGCAGCGTCGCGGGCTCGACCCGGTGGGGCTCCACCTCGCCGATCTCGACACGACTGCGGGCGCGGGTGCGCTCGGCCGCCCGCGGGTTGATCCTGCGCCACAGGTTCGAGAAGTCGCGTTGCAGGTTCGCCGCGACGCCGCTGGGGGCCGTCACGACCGTGACGAGCAGCAACAGACCGCCGATGAGGTTGAACCAGCTGCCAGTGGAGATGAAGCTCAGCAGCTTGTTGACGATCGCGCCGGGCTCCATGGCGCTGGCGACGATCGTGCCGCCGACGTAGCCGATGCCGCCGACCGTGCTCTGGGCGATCGCGTTGATCGAGTACGACGGGTCGAAGCGTCCGCCGGGGTTGCCGAGGGTCACGACGAGGTTTGTGAACGCGATGAGGATGCCGCCGATGCCGGCGATGAGGCCGGAGACGACGAACGCGTAGAGCTTCGTCCGCGGGACGGAGATCCCCACCGCCGCCGCGGCCCGCTCGTTGCCGCGCACCGCCACGAGCCGGCGACCGACGGCGGAGCGACGGAGGTTCAGCACCGCGAGCGAGGTGAGGACGAAGACGATGAGGGTGAAGATCGCGTACCGGCGCGGGTAGTAGATGGCGCTGATGTCGAGCCCGAAGATCGTCGGGTTGCCGACGTTGAGCCCGGCGATGCCGTTCGTGATGACGCTGTTGTCGAAGACGAGGGCCTGCAGCGCCACCGCGAGGCCGAGGGTGACGACAGCGAGCGCCGTTCCCCGGGTGCGGACGGCGGGGAGGCCGACGAGGAGGCCCACGGGCGCCGTCGCGAGAACGCCGACGATCGCCGCCGGGAGGAAGGACCACCCGAGGTTCGCGACGAGCTGCGCGGCGACGAGGGCGGCGACGCCGGCCAGGCCGAACGAGACGAGCGAGAGCTGGCCGGCGTAGCCGGTGACGACGACGAGGGACAGCAGCACCGTGGCCGCGACCAGGCCGGCGGTCAGCGCGGCGACCCAGGCCTCGGGGAGCACCCACATCACGAGGACGAGCGTCACGGCGGTGGCGATGCCGATCGGCATCCACGGGATCCGTCCCGAGCCGATCTTCGGCAGCCGCTCGTTGGATTCGCCGCGTGCCGGGAGCGAGCTGCCCTGCAGGGCGAGGAGCACGACGATGACGAGGAAGGGCAGCGCCTCGGTGAGGCCCGGGATGGTCGTCAGGCGGGAGATCTGCGCCTGCGCGATGCCGATGACGACCGCGCCGACGAGCGTGAGCCAGAAGGCGCTCAGCCGTCCGAGCAGCGCCGCCGAGAGGATCGGGACGATGAGGGTCAGCGACAGGGTCGGGGCGAGCGAGGTGATCGGGGCGAGCATCGCGCCGGCGAAGGCGGCGAGGCCGCCGGCGAGCGCCCAGTTGATGAGGCCGACGCGGCGGGGCGACCAGGAGCCGAGCGCCGAGAGGGCCCGCTCGTTGACCGACAGCGCGGTCGTGGCCAGCCCGAAGCCGGTGAAGCGGTAGACGGCCCACAGGGCCGCCGTGAGCACGACGCCGATCCCGATGATGATGAGCCGGTCGATGCCGACCGGCACGCCGGCCAGCGACACGGTCGCGGTCGGGAACAGCGGCGGCACGATGATGGGGTTGTAGCCGTAGCGGAGGTTCAGGATCGACTGCAACGTCAGCAGCACACCGATCGTGGCGATCGCCTTGGTGAGCGGGCTCGCGTGACGCAGCGGCCGCATGACGAGCGTCTCGACGAGGAGCCCGACGGCGACACCCACCAGCACCGACAGTGCGAGGGCGATCGGCGCGGGCGAGAAGGAGAGGAACTCGTTGTAGGCGTAGGCGGCGGTCAGGGCGATCGCGGCGTGCGAGAAGTTGATCACCCGCGACGAGCGAAAGATGACGTTCACGCCGAGGGCCAGCAGCGCGATGATCACGCCGGCGGCCGCTCCGTTGACCGTGAATCGGAGGATGTCGATCATCGACGGGTCCTTTCGGGGTGGTGGTCGGGGGAGGCGGCGCCTCCCCCGACCACCGGGTCGGAACGGGGCGTTCGGAACCTGACGGTCAGAACGCGTCGCTCAGAACAGGCCGCTCAGATCGAGCTTGTCGCCGTTCGGGACAAACACCCCGTCCTTGGCGACGTAGGGCTGGTAGACGCTGCCCGCGGCGCGCGGGATCGGCGGGAAGAAGCCTGAGTCGGTCGCGAAGTCGACCGGCGCGGTCAGCCCGGTGTCGAGCGTCGTGCCCTTCGCCTGGAGCGTCTCGAGGAGCGATGCGGCGGTGAGGTCGCCCGAGACCTTCTCGCCGGCCGCCTTGAGCATCAGGACGGCGTTGTACGAGTTGATCGCGGTCTCATCGATCGTGACCTTGTCGTCCTTCGCCTTCATGTCCGCGATCGCCTGCGTGATGCCCTCGGTCTTCGTGGACGGGAAGTCGAACGGGGAGAGCACCTGCACGCCCTCGGCGCCGTCGCCGAGCTGGGCGAGGGAGGACTCGGGGAAGGCGATCGTCGAGAGGGCGACGTTGATGAAGTGGTCGCCGGTCTGCGCGAGCGCGTTGATGATGGCGGCCGAGTCCTGCGCGCCGCCGCCGTAGATCACGCAGTTGCTCGCGTCGGCGATGCGCGCGGCGACCGACGTGAAGTCGGTGGTGTTCGCCGGGTAGGGCACGAATGTCATCTCGACGCCCAGTTGCTCGCCGACGGGCTCACCGAAGTCGGTGTATGCGCCCTGCGAGGCCGCGGTGTCGACCGCGGTGATCACCGCGGCCTCGCAGCCCTGCTCCTTCAGGCTGACGACGGCGGCGAGGTTCGGGGCGCCGGCGGTCATGACCGGGAAGGAGACGTCGTTGGTCGACTCCTCCGCGCTGATCGCGACGTTGCCGAGGTACGGGATGCCCGCGGTCGCGAGCTGGGGGACGATCGAGTCGCCGAAGAGGGTGAAGGCACCGACGACGGCGATGACCCCCTCCTGGACGGCCTGGCGACCGCAGGCGGCCGCGCCGTTCGCGCTCATCTGGTCGTCGCAAGCGATCAGGTCGATCTGTTGGCCGGCGACGCCGCCGTCGCCGTTGACACGACCGACGGCCGCCTCGGCGGCGGTCTTGATCTGCGACAGGGGGAACGGCGGCTGGGTGAACGAGCCGAACACCATGACCTTGACCGAGTCGCCCGAGGCATCCCCGGGGCCTGCGGCCGGGCCGGATTCACCCGCACAGCCGCTCAACGCGACGGTTAGAACGGCCGCGGCCGCGAGAGCGGCACTCCACGTGGTCCTTTTCACAAAAGCCTCCTTGCTTTGCCACCGGGCCATTCCGGCGTTGGTCTTAGATCTTATAGTCAGCTGTCAGACAGCACAAGAGAAAGATAGGATGCCGCGGCCTCAGAACTCGATGTCGTCGAAGCGTGTTCCGGTGCCGCCGATGAGCACCCCGCCGTCGATCGAGAGTGCCGTGCCGGTGACGTAGGATGCGCCGTCCGAGCACAGCCAGAGCACGCCCTGGGCGATCTCGTCGGGCTGTCCCGCCCGGTCCATCGGGGTGCCGAGCATCAGCCGCTGCAGCGCCGCCGGCGGCAGCTCCGCGATGAACGGGGTGTCGATCGCGCCCGGGCACACCGCGTTGATGCGCACTCCGCTGCGGGCGTGGTCGGCTGCTGCCGCCTTCGTGAGGCCGATGACGCCGTGCTTGGCGGCGGTGTAGGCGCCCAGGTTGTACCCGCCGATGAGGCCGGATGCCGACGAGGTGTTGACGATCACGCCGTGACCGCGCAGCGCCATGACCTCGATCTCGGCCTTCATGCAATAGAACACCGCGTTGAGATCGATGTCGACGACTCGGCGCCAGTCGTCGATCGCGATGTCGGCGGTCGGAACGTGCTCCCCCTCGATGCCCGCGTTGTTGTGGGCGAAGTCGAGTCCGCCGAGGTCGGCGACGATGTCGGTGATGAGTCCGCGGACAGCCTCCGGGGCGGACACATCCGCCCGATATGCGTGCGCCGCTCCTCCCGCCGCGCGGATGGCCCCAACGGTCGCCTCGGCGCTCGGCAGGGAGATGTCGGCGACGGCGACGGTCGCCCCGGCACGCCCGAAGGCCTCGGCACTGGCACGGCCGATGCCGGAGCCTCCCCCTGTGACGAGGGCCACGCGGCCCCCGAAGTCGTACGTCACATTCACTTGTCGTTCCTCTCACTCACACCGCGGATCCACGCGATCAACGGCACAACGGTCTCGTCACTGTTCGTCTCGAAGATCAGACCGTGCCCGTTGCCCTCGATGCCGATGGATCCCAGCGGCAGGAGCTCGGCATCCGTCCCCGCCGAGCGGAGGTGCTCGTGCACGAGCGGCGCGACGCCGGCGCCGAAACCCGACGCGGCGCCTGCGACGACGAGCACGGGAGCCGCGTCGAAGCCGACGACGCGGCGGCCGTCGAGGCTCCCGGCCAGTTCCGCCGCGTCGTGCGCGGGCGGGTCGAGCTCGAGGGGCGCCGCGGTGAGCCCCCAGGCGAGCGATGGGAAGCCCGGCATGTCCATGAACGGCGGTCCCATGGGCTCGACCGCCACGACCCCGGCGACCTGCTCGGGTGCGCGGTTCAACACGAGCCAGCCCGCCGGCGCGCCCGCCGAGTGGGTCACGATCACGGCGGGGCCGACGCGCTCCAGCAGCCGCACCATCGCCGCGCCGTCGAGGCTCTGGCTGGTGGCGGCGTCGGGCAGGAGGAAGGCCATGCCCGCGGCGAGCTGCTCCAGCTCCGGCGAGCCCGGGGTGCGTCCCCACGGCCAGCGGGTCTGCGCGTCGGCGGCATCGCCGGGGGCGAAGAGGAACCCGGCCACCTCCGACGAGGTGGGGCCGCCCGGCTCGCCCAGCTGATCGGGATGGTACGGCGATCGGCCGTGACCGGGGCGGTCCACGACGTAGACCGCGAAGCCCTCCGCCGCGAAGCGATACGCCCAGCCGGGGCGACCGTCGGGGGTCGTGAGCCAGTCGGTGCCCTGACCGCCGCCGCCGTGGACGAGGACGACGGGGTGCGGTTCGGTGACCGTCTCGGGGGCGAGCCATTCGACGTACATCTGGCCGCGCTGCACATGGCCCTGCGCCGTCTCGGTGAGCTCGCCGGTGATCCAGAAGGAGCCGCGGCGCAGCAGCAGCGCGGGGATGTCGGCCTCGTGGGGCCGCGGGACGGTGGTCATGACAGTGCTCCTACGACGATGTCGGACAGACGCTGATAGCGCTCGATGTTCGGCGCCTGGCCGAGAAGGCCCGCCGACAGGCCCACGAAGGTGACGTCGAGCACGGGGTCGATCCAGAACTCGGTGCTGCCGGCGCCGTAGTTTCCGAAGGTCTCGGGGCTGGTCAGGGTGCCGAACTGGTGCCGCACGAGCGCCGTGCCGCGAACGCTGAACCCGAGACCGATGTAGGCGGGGGGTGCGGGGTAGCCGGCGCGCAGCGCGACCGAGCGGTAGAGCTCATTCGGCAGATCGCCGGTGTGGTTGCGGCGCGCGAGGGCGACCATGACAGGCGAAAGGATGCGCACGCCGTCGAGCTCGCCGCCGCGCCGGAGCATCTCAGCGAAGCGGGTGAGGTCGGCCGTCGTCGATGCCGCGCCCATCCACGTCGCCTCCTGGCGCTCCGCGCCGAAGATGCCGTGATCGCCCGGGTGCGTGCGGGAGAGCTCCTTGATGGGCACGATGCCGCGGAAGTCCGGGAAGATGTGGCGGTCGCGCATGTGCGGGCGGATGCCGAGGCGCGTGTCGTCCATGCTGAGCGGGATGAACAGGTCCTGCTCGAGGATGTCGTTGATCGACCGCCGCTGCGGGTCGATGCGCCGCAACGCCTCCGCGAGGAGGACGTGGTTGGCCATCGGCGCGTAGTCGCACCGCGCTCCCGGCTCGGTCGTCCCGTGGATGTTCTCGATGACGGCGTCGACCATCTCGCTGAGGTCGTCGAAGTAGAGACCGGGCTTCGGCTCCCACACCCCCGGCATCCCCGTCGTATGGGTCAGGAAGTGCAGGATCGTGGCGCGCTCGCGCGGCGCGCCGCGGAACTCCGGGACGATCTCGGACATGCGGGTCGTGAGCGCGATGCGGCCGAGCTCGACGGAGCGCAGGATCAGGACGTTGATGAACGCCTTGGTGACCGAAAAGATCGAGAAGACGTCGTCGGTGTGCAGCGCCCGCGTCGCCGCCGAGTCGGCGTGGCCGAGCGCGATGTCGAGCAGCGTCTCGCCGCCCTGCGTGATCCGCAGCGCGGCACCCCAGTACTTGCGGTCCGCGATGTCCTGGGCGACGGTGTCGCGCAGGACCTCGAGCCGCTCGCGTCGGGCGTCGGTGCCGGTCACGAAACCGCCCCCACGGGCGACTCCGGCTGCAGGAGCGAGGGGCTGCGCACGGCGTCGAGACCGAGGAGCATGGCGACGCGCTGCTCGTGCGTCGACGTGAACTGCCGCTGCATGGCCGTGGCCTCGCGCAGCGCCTCCGGCTCGAGCCCGCCGTAGACGACGTTCTTCAGCATCGACGCTGTCGGCGACGTGATCTCGCTGAAGACGCGCGAGCGGTCGGCGGCGAAGCGGTCGAGCGCCTCCTCGCCGGCCTCGCCGCGCGCCACGGCGGGCAGCACCTCTTCGAGGGCGAGGACGTCGTAGAGGCCGGTCGTGAGACCGAGGCCGCCGGTCGGGTTCGTGAGGTGCGCCGCATCGCCGACGAGCAGCACGCGGCCCTCGCGCAGCTTCGAGGCGAGCCGCTGGTGCATGCGGTACGGACGGAAGGCGACGAGCTCGTACTCGGCATCCTCGCCGAGCAGCGCGTGGAGGTAGGCGTGCACCCGCTCCTCGACCGTCTCCTCGGGCAGGTCGGCGCTTTCCTGGAAGGTGCAGCGCCACAGGCCGCTCTTGTCGATCTGGGCGATGACGGCCGGCAGGGTCGGGTGCACGTACAGGTTGGAGCTGCGCATGCCGATCGAGCGGAAGTCGTAGCGGAGGTTGACCGCGACGAAGCGCTCGTCCCAGGTGGAGCCCTCGAGGGTCGCGCCGATGAGGTCGCGCACCGTGCTGCGGCCGCCGTCGGCGCCGATGAGCCAGCCGACGCGGAGCTGCTCGGTGCCGGCATCCGTCTCGATCGTCGCCGTGACGCCGGAGTCGTCCTGCTCGAACCCGACCAGGCGCGACCCCCAGCGCACGTCGACGGTGTCGAGCTTCGCGAGGTGCTCGATCACGATCTGCGTGAACTCGCCCTGGCCCATGTGGATGTTGTACGGCGTCGGGCTCGCGCCCTCCAGTTCCGAGTTCGGCGCCGAGAGGATCTCATCGAGCGCCACGAGGTGCATGTTGAATCCCTCGTGGTCGATGTGACCGCGCGAGCGCATGTCGTCGAGGATGCCGAGCCGGTCGAGGTCGGGCAACAGCGGATGAAGGTAGACGATCGCGCGGGGGGACAGGTTCGGCTCGCGCTCGGCGTCGATGAGGACGACACGCATCCCCTCACGGGCGAGGGAGAGCGCGGTCGCCGCTCCGGCGGGACCCGCCCCGACGACCAAGACGGATTGATTCACGATTCCTCCTCCTCGAGGACGCGCGCGGCGTCGCAACACATCGGTGGCATGACGATACCTGTCAGACAGATTTCTGGCAACCTGAATGACAGGTCAGCGCGCAGCCGGGGCGCGGGCGTAGGTCTCGGCGATCCCGCCGGGTCCGATCCCCTCCGCACGATAGAGCACGCCGGCGGCCTCGCCGACATCCAGCGCCGGCGCCGCCTCGCCCGGGATCGCGTGGTGGTCGAGCGAGGTGAGGAAGACCTCCGCCGCGGCGCCGCGGAAGGCGAGGCTCGTCACGTGGGGGCCGGGCAGTGCGTGCCGTTCGACCTCCCGGCCGCGGGGGTCGAGTCGGAGGACGACGCCGCCGTTGTGCATGACCACCCAGAGGTGATCGTCGGCGTCGACCGTCGCCCCGTCGGGGAAGCCGGGACCCTCTGGCTGGGCGAACACGACGGGGCGGGACGGCACCTCGGCCGTGTAGTCGTACGCGAAGATCGTGCCGCGCAGGCTGTCGGCGGCGTACATCACCGAGCCCTCACGATTCCAACAGAGACCGTTGCCGAGCACGTACCCGTCGCCGAACACCGTCACCGAGCCGTCGGGCTCCCAGCGGTGGATCCGGCCGAGCGGATCCCGGAAGCGGCTGTCGCCGGAGAGGCCGACGAGCCTGCCGTCGCGGTCGGCCTTGCCCTCGCTGATCACCGCTCCGGCCGCGCACCGGGCGGGGGTCACCAGGCCGAACGTCCCCTACTTCGGATCGAACACGCAAAATCCGCTCGCGAGCGCGACGGCGACGCGCCCGTCGGCTGACCGCGCGACGGCGCCGATCTGCTCGGGCGCCGTCCACTGCGTCACCTCACCGCCCGGCGCGACGCACAGCAAGGAGGGTGCGAGGATGTCGACCATCCAAAGCGCCCCGCGCGCGTCGTCCCAGACGGGACTCTCTCCCACCGCCGTCTTCACTCCCGGCACGATCGTCGTCCGCATGGCACTCCCTCGTCGTCATCGTCGATGGCTTGATCATTTGCTGTCGTCGGCTATACATTTGTCTGACAGCATTCAAAGGATAGCGAGCAGTCATGACGCAGAGTCGCGTTCACTCCCCCCGGCGAGTCGTCGCCGTGCGGTACGGCGAGTGGGCGACGACGCGCTCCGAGGTCTTCCACGACGGTGTCGAGGCCGGCGCTCCCGCCGCCCCCTTCGTGCTGGCGTACTACTTCTGGATCGTCGAGACACCCGATCGCACCGTCGTCGTCGACACCGGGTTCGACCCCGCCGTCGCCGATCGGCGCGGCCGGACGGCTCTCGTCGCCTTCGCCGACGCGCTCGACGCCCTCGGCATCGGCGCCGACGACAACGTCGACCTCGTCCTCACCCACGCCCACTACGACCACATCGGCAGCACGGAGCATCTGCGGCGTGCCCGCGTGTGGATCGGCGCCCCCGAGCGGTCGTTCTGGCGCAGCTCCGCCGCCGCGGAGTTCGCCGCGCTCGTGGAGCCTGCCGAGCTCGACGCCCTCGACCGCATCGATGCCGACGGCCGCCTCGTGCCGGTGACCGGGCGTGTCGAGATCGCGCCCGGGATCGAGCTGCTGCCCGCGAGCGGCCACACCCCCGGCCAGCTC
Source organism: Microbacterium sp. UBA3394 (assembly GCF_002358725.1). Lineage (NCBI taxonomy): Bacteria > Bacillati > Actinomycetota > Actinomycetes > Micrococcales > Microbacteriaceae > Microbacterium > Microbacterium sp. UBA3394. Next base: position 48,602 of record NZ_DEPK01000102.1, on the reverse strand, counting down.
ATGGTCCGCGCCGGGACCGATCACGGCACCGTCCTGCTCACCTCCGACGCCGTCCACTTCGACGAGGAGCTCGCCCACGACCGTCCGTTCCGGCACATGTGCGACCTCGCCGGCGCCCGCGACGTGTACCGCGAGATCCGCGCGATGGCCGCCGGCGGCGACGTCGACCATGTCGTGGCGGGGCACGAGGACGAGGTCAGCCGTCGTTACGGACCGCTCGTCGACGTGCTCGACGGCCTCGCCGTCGTGGTCGGCACACCCCCAGAGGCCAGAAACCGGATCCACCCCAGAGAAGAGGCGGCATTGTGACCGACGACACCACCCGAGCCGAGGTCTTCGAGGCGGGGCAGCGCATGCGGCGCACCGTGCTCGGCGACGCGCACGTGGATCGCTCCCTGGCCGCCGCGACGGAGTTCGGGCGCCCCATCCAGGAGCTCGTGACCCAGTACTGCTGGGGAGAGGTCTGGACGCGTGAGGGACTCGCCCCGCGCGATCGCAGCATCATCAACCTCGCCATGCTGACGGCACTCGGCCGGAACCACGAGCTCGCCGTGCACGTGAAGGGCGCCGTCAACAACGGCGTCACGACGAGCGAGATCCAAGAGGTGCTGCTGCAGACGGCGATCTACGTCGGCGTGCCGGCGGCGCTGGAGTCGTTCCGGGTCGCGGAGAGCACGCTGAAGGAGCTGGGCGTCGATGTCTGACCTGGCCGCCGTCGCACTCATCGGTCTCGGGAACATGGGCCTGCCGATCGGCGGGCGCTGGATCGCCGAGGGCCGCACCGTCACCGGCTTCGACCTCAGCGACGCGGCCCGTGAGGCCTTCGCCGCGGAGGGCGGTGCGGTCGCCGACGACGTCGTCGGCGCGGTCGCCGGGGCCGACGTCATCGTCCTGCTGCTGCCCGACTCGCGGGTCGTCGACGCCGTCCTGTCGTCGCTGCTGGACTCCGGTGCGATCGCCGATGGGGCGATCCTCGTGGACATGAGCTCGTCGGAGCCGGAGCACACGCGCCGCAACGCCGTCGCTGCGGCGGGCCGCGGCATCCGCTTCGTCGATTCGCCCGTCTCGGGCGGCGTGCGCGGCGCGGCCGAGGGCCGGCTCACGGTGATGGTGGGCGGAGACGAATCGACGGTCACCGAGATCGAGCCGCTGCTCGGCGCCCTCGGCACCGTCGTCCGCGTCGGGGAGGTCGGCGCGGGTCACGCGGCCAAGGCGCTCAACAACCTGCTCTCCGCGATCCACTTCTGGGCGACGAGCGAAGCGGTCACGGCCGGCGAGCGCTTCGGGATCGACCCGGGGGTCCTGCTGCGCGTCATCAACGGGTCGAGCGGGCGCAGCGGCTCGAGCGAGGCGAAGTGGCCGAAGTTCGTGCTGCCCGAGACCTACGACTCCGGCTTCTCCGCGCGTCTCATGCTGAAGGATGCCCGGATCGCCACGACGCTCATGAGCGGGCTCGGGCTGCCGAGCGGCCTCGGCGACGAGCTCGTCGGAGAATGGGAGGTCGCGGTGGCGGAGCTGCCGCCCACGGCCGATCACACCGAGATCGCCCGCTGGATCCGCGAGCGCGAAGGAGCGAGGGCTTCATGACCCGCATCGAAGGAAGCGTCGCCGTCGTCACGGGCGGCGCCTCGGGGATCGGCCGCGGCATCGCGGAGGAGTTCCTCGCCCGCGGTGCGCGGGTCGTCATCGCCGACATCAACGCCGAGGCGCTGGCGCGCACGGCCGCCGAGATCGGCGCGTTCGCCGTTCCCACCGACGTCACGGATGCCGACAGCGTGCAGGCTCTCGCCGACGCCGCCGTCGCGGAGTACGGCCGCGTGGACATCGTCGTCAACAACGCCGGCGTCGGGCCGACCGCGCTGATCCAGGATCTGACCCTCGCGGACTGGCGCTGGATGATCGACGTGAACCTGTGGGGCGTGATCCACGGCATCCACTCGTTCCTGCCGCTCCTGCTCGGCAACGAGCGCGGCGGCCACATCGTCAACACCGCCTCGTTCGCCGTCTTCAACCCCATGCCGGGGCTCGGCGCCTACACGGCGGCTAAGTTCGGCGTGCAGGGCCTGTCCGAGTCGCTTGCCCTCGAGCTCGCCGAGAAGCACCCCGACGTCCACGTGACGGTGCTGCCTCCGGGCCCCGTGCGCACCAACATCAAGAACAGCCTGCAGGCGCGCCCGGCGGGCGAGGCGGGCGCGCTCAAGGACGTCGACCTCACCTCGACGGAGGGCGCTGATGAGCTGCCGTGGATGGATCCGCGGACGGCCGGGGGCATCGTCGCCCGCGCCGTCGAGAACGACGACCTGTACGCGATCACCCACCCTCAGTGGTGGCCGCTCGTGCAGGCGAGGGTCGACCGCCTCCGGGCGGAGTTCGACAAGTACCCGCCCGAGGTCATCTAGGACGACGGGCGAAGGAGGAGGAGCAATGACGCACACCGCCATATCCGACCAGCAGGACCGCGCCGAGGCGCTCGTCACCGAGACCGTCCTGCGCAGCTTCGAGGGCACGCCCGATCCGCGCCTGCGCGAGATCATGCAGTCGCTCGTCAGGCACCTGCATGCGTTCACGCGCGAGGTGCGCCTCACCGAGGCCGAGTGGGAGCACGCGATCGGCTTCCTCACCCGGGTCGGCCACATCACCGACGACCGCCGGCAGGAGTTCATCCTGCTCTCCGACGTGCTCGGCCTGTCGATGCTGACGGTGGGGATCAACCAGCCCGTCGAGGGCGACGCGACCGAGGCGACGGTGTTCGGTCCGTTCTTCGTCGACGACGCCCCCCTCGTCCCCCTCGGCGGCGACATCGCCGCCGGCGCGACGGGCGAACCCTGCTGGGTCGAGGGGTCGGTGCGCTCGACGACCGGCGAGCCCATCGCCGGCGCCCGTATCGAGGTGTGGGAGGCCGACGAGGACGGCTTCTACGACGTGCAGTACGACGACGACCGCACGGCCGGCCGCGCGCATCTGTACTCGGACGCCGAGGGCGACTACCGGTTCTGGGGCGTGTTCCCGACGCCCTACCCGATCCCGCACGACGGTCCCGTCGGCGACATGCTCGCCGCGTGCGCGCGCTCGCCCTGGCGCGCGTCGCACCTGCACTTCATGGTGACCGCACCCGGCTACCGGCGCCTCGTCACGCACATCTTCGTCGAGGGCGACCCGCAGCTCGCCGACGACTCGGTGTTCGGCGTGAAGGAGTCGCTCATCAAGACGTTCACGCACCACCCCGCGGGGACCACCGCCCCCGACGGCACCAGCCCCGACGCGCAGTGGGCATCCGTCCGCTTCGACATCGTCCTTCCGCCCGCCCACGACTGACCGCCCACCCAACCCCGACAGGAAGCATCATGGCCGATCGCCCCACCCTCAACGAGACCGTCCTGGCCCGTCTCGTGGACGCTCTCGACGACGAGCGCGTCATCGTCGACCCCGCCGCGGTCGACGAGTTCAAGGACCCGTACTACATCCCCGGTGACGACACCTTCACGGCATCCGCCGTCGTCGAGCCCACCTCGACGGAGGAGGTGCAGGCGGTCATGCGGATCGCCACGGAATTCGGCGTCCCGGTCTGGCCGCACAGCCAGGGACGCAACTACGGTTACGGCGGCCCGTCGCCCGTCGTGCGGGGGTCGCTGCAGATCAGTCTCAAGAAGATGAACCGCGTCCTCGAGATCAACGAGGAGCTCGCCTACGCGGTCGTCGAGCCGGGTGTGCGTTGGTTCGACCTGTACGACGCGATCGAGGCCGGGGGCCACTCCCTCATGCTGTCGGTCCCCGACCTCGGCTGGGGCTCGGTCATCGGCAACTCGATGGACAACGGCATGACCTATCAGCCGTACGGCGCGGACTTTCAGATCCTGTGCGGCCTGGAGGTGGTGCTGCCGGACGGGTCGCTCGTGCGCACCGGAATGGGCGCGATCCCCGACAACAAGGCCTGGCACCTGTACCGCCGCGGCCTCGGCCCGGTCATCGAGCCGCTGTTCGCGCAGTCGAACTACGGCATCGTCGTCAGCGCCGGCGTCTGGCTCAAGCGCAAGCCGGCGGGCTACATGACGCTCGGCCTCACGCTCGCCAAGGACGCCGATCTCGAGGCCGGCGTCGACGCGATCCGCGAGCTGCGCCTTGAGGGCATCCTTGAGGGCGTGCCGAGCATCTACACGATCCTCACCGCCGCTCCGCAGCTGATCGACGCGGACATCGATGGCCCGGCGCTCATGACCGAGGAGCAGATCCAGGAGATCGCCGACAGGACCGGGCTCGGCCGCTGGGCGACCCGCGCGGCGCTGTGGGGCCCGACGAAGATCGTCGAGTACAAGCTCGAGCGCGTGAAGGAGGTGTGGGAGGCGATCCCCGGCGCCACCGTCATCCATTCGCCGCTCTACACGCCCGAGGACTACAAGGGCCTCACCAACTCGTCGGATCAGATCCACGCCGGTATCCCGACCCTTCAGCTGATCGAGGCGACCCCGCCGAACATGGGTCACATCGGCTTTTCGCCGATCGTGCCGCTGCAGGGGCGCGAGGTCCGCTTCGTCGTCGACGAGATGCGCAAGCGCGTCGAGGAGGCGGGGCTGAACTTCCTCGGCGGCGTCATGGCGTTCAACGAGCGCTCCGCGTGCGTCGTCGGCGGCATCCCGTTCGACGTGACCGACAGGGAGCAAGCGGAACGCGCATTCAATGCGGTGCGCCGCCTCGTGAAGGAGGTCGGCGCCCTCGGGTACGGCGAGTACCGCGCGCACATCGACTACATGGACGAGGCGCAGGCCGTCTACAACTGGAACGACGGCGCCTACCGCCGGTTCGCGGAGACGCTGAAGGACGCCATCGACCCGAAGGGCATCCTCTCTCCCGGTCGCCACGGCATCTGGCCGAAGCAGTACCGGGAGGGCGACGCGGCGGACGCCCGGTGAACCGGGGGTGGATCGTCCGGGAGCCGGTCGTCGGCGAGTACTCGCCGGACTGCATCGACCTGCAGACGCGCCCCGCCCCCGTCGCCGCTGAGGGCGAGGTCGTCGTCCGCACCCTGCTGCTGTCGATTGACCCCACCACCCGCAACTGGCTCACCCTCGACCCGGCGAAGCAGTTCATCCCGTTCGGGGTCGGCGACGCCGTCATCGGCAGCGCCGTCGGCGAGGTCGTCGAGTCCCGGCATCCCGGCTTCACGGCCGGCGACACGGTCGTCGGCCTCTGGGAGTGCGCGGAGTACGCCCGCGCCGACCCCGCGCTGCTGGAGCGACGTCCCGAGGCGGCCGAGGTGGGCGACGAGGCGCTGCTGTCGGTGTTCTCGCACGTCGGGCGCGCCGCGACGATCGGCCTCCTCGAGGTCGCGGCACTGCGGGACGGCGACGTCGTCGTCGTCTCCGGCGCCGCGGGGGCGACCGGGTCGATCGCGGTGCAGCTGGCGGCCGCACGCGGGAACCGGGTCATCGCGATCGCCGGTGGCGCCGAGAAGTGCGCGTACGCGCGCGAGATCGGCGCCGCGGAGTCCATCGACTACCGCAGCGAGGACGTCGCGACGCGCCTCGGCGAGCTCTGCCCGGACGGCGTCGACGTGTACTTCGACAACGTCGGCGGCGCGACGCTCGACGCCGTCCTGGCGCACATGGCGGTGGGATGCCGCATCGCGCTGTGCGGCGCGATGTCGCAGTACGACCTGAGCGACCCGTCCGAGGCCTACGGCGTGCGGAACCTGCCCCTCATGCTGTGGCGGCGGGCGCGGATCGAGGGCTACGTCGTGCCCGACTTCGCCGACCGCTTCGCCGAGTTCGACGACGTGCTGCGACAGGCGTGGGCGGACGGTGGTTTGCGCGGGCGCTCGCACGTCGTCGCGGGACTCGAGAACGCCGCGACGGCCGTGCGCATCAACCTCGACGGCTCCAATCGAGGCAAGGTGATGGTGCGCGTGGGAGAGCCGTCGGCGCCCCTCGCCTAGGGCTCCGCAGGCAGGCCGGGGGCCGGGTGGCTAGGACCACCCGGCCCCTGCGTCGCCCCTCCCCGCCCACCGCGCCGGGTCGCGGTCCGTCGCCGTCTCGGCGCGCGTCGACCGCGCCCGCCACTGCTTGGGGCTCTCGCCGAACGCGGCACGGAACACCCGGGAGAAGTAGGCCTGGTCGAGGAAGCCCCAGTGCTCGGCGAGTTCGCCGATCGAGCGCTCGCGCAGCATCGGATCGCCCAGATCCCGGCGGATGCCGGCCAGGCGGCGCTCCCGTACCCATGAGGTGACCGTCGTCCCGTGCTCCTGGAAGACCGCCTGCAGGTAGCGGGTGGAGATGAAGTTCGCGGCGGCGATCGAGCCGGGGTCGAGCTCCGGATCGCGCAGGTGTGCCGCGATGTAGCCGGTCAGTCGCTGGAAGAGCGAGGAGGAGGCGTCGTCGATATGCTCGGCGAGGCGCGCCTCGGAGATGAAGCTCGTCGTGAACAGGTCGACGAGGTTCTGCGCGACTCGGCGCCCGACCGGTCCGCGCAGCAGGTCGGGGTCGGCGGCGACCGAGGCGACGAAGGGCGAGAGGTGGCGGCCGAAGCCGTCGCGAGGCGTGATGGCGCGCCCGAGCAGCGGAAGGAAGGACTGCGGCGGCGCGTCGATGAACGCCTGCGGAAAGCGCAGCATGAACACGGTGAAGTCGCCGTGGAAGTCCCAGTCGAAGGGCACGCTCGAGGTCGACACCGTGTAGTCGCCGGGACCGAGCGGTGCGCTGCTGCCGGCCTGGGTGAACATCGACGTGCCCGCGATCTGGAACATGACCACGTACAGCGGCTCCGGTGTGTGCCGGATGTGCTCGGCGGTCCGGTGGATGACGTGCCGGGTGGTGCGGATCTGGATGAGGTGCGCGCTGATCCGGTCGAGGATCTGACGCGACAGGGTGCCCTCGAACTCCTCACCACCGGGATTCTCGACGCGCTGAAAGGCCGGCAGGTCGCCGGTGATCAGCGCACGCCAGCTGTTGAGGTCGTCGGCGTGGCCGCGGATCTCCTGATAGCTTCCGCTCATGGGCCGAGCCTAACCAGCGAACGCGGCGCGACCGGACGCCGCGGCCTCCGGTCGCGCCCGCCGCTCAGTCCCGTAATTCCGGCAGGGTCCAGCCGTCCCGGTCGTACTCGCTCATGGCCTGGTCGGCGAACTCCATCAGCTTCTTGCTCGTGCCGCGGCCGGCGTGGTCCCACGCGACCAGCAGGCGCACCTGCTCGTGGCTGCCCTGGTAGTTGCGCTCGTACAGCTCGTGGCGCCCGCCGAACTCGGTGCCTACGGCATCCCACAGCAGTTTCAGCGTCTTGACGCGCGACTCGGCGTCGACGCCGCCGGAGCCCCGCACGTACTGGTCGAGGTAGGGGCGGATGTCGGGGCTGTCGAAGTCCTTCACGCTCGAGGGCAGGTAGATGAGCGCCGATCCCAGGTCCTGCAGGACGATCTCGCGGATGCGCGCGTAGCCGACCATGCTGAGCCAGCGGTAGGAGTTCACCGCGTCGGGGTTCGGCTGCACACTGCCGCCCAGCCACGGCTCGGGGTTGCGCGCCATCTCGGAGGTGATCGCCCAGAACGTCGACCGCCACGACAGCACTTCACCCAGGCGCGCCTCGACGCCGCGAAAGTCGCGCGTTCCCGTCAGCTCGAGCGACTTCAGCAGCAGCCCCGCGATGAAGTCGACCTTGACGGCGAGACGCGTCGCGCCCTGCAGCGTCAGGCGCGCGGCGAACCCGGACTTCACGCCGAACTGGTTGAACTGCTCGACGTCGCCGTAGAGGAAGACGTTCTCCCACGGCACGAGCACCTTGTCGAGCACGAGGATCGCGTCGTTCTCGTCGAAGCGGCTCGACAGCGGGTAGTCGAACGGCGAGGAGGTCGTGTCGGCGGTCTGCGCGTAGGAGGTGCGGCTGATCAGCTTCACGCCGGGCGTGTTCATCTCGACGCCGGCCACGACCGCGAACTTCCGGTCACGCACCGGTGCGCCCGCGTGCGCGATGAAGGCCATGTGCGTCGTCGCGGAGCCCGTCGCGACGACCTTGGCGCCCGAGAGCACGATGCCGGCGTCGGTCTCCTTCTCGACGTGCACGAACACGTCGCCGATCTCGTCCGGCGGCAGATTGCGGTCGATCGGCGGGTTGATGAGGGCGTGGTTCCAGTAGAGGACCTTCTCCTGCGACTCGCGGTACCAGCGCTGGGCGTTGATCCGGTACTCGCCGTAGAACTCGTCGTTGACGGCGAGGGTGCCGAGAAACGCCGCCTTGTAGTCGGGGGTACGCCCCATCCATCCGTAGGTCATCCGCGCCCAGTGCGCGATCGCGTCGCGCGCGTCGAGGAGGTCGTCCGAGCTGCGCGCCATCTTGAAGAAGGGATGCGTGTACCCGCCGTTGCCGGTGTCGGTCGGCACGACCTTCATGCCGCCCTCGCGGTCGTGCAGGGCGTCGTACAGGCGTGCCATCGAGCGGACGGGCGTCTTGAACGCCGGGTGGGTCGTGACGTCCTTGACGCGCTCGCCGTAGATGTACACCTCCCGATCGTCGCGCAGGCTCTCGATGTACTCGGCGCCGGTGAGGGGGCGCGACGCGGACGCTCCGCCGGTCGCGGTGGTCGTGGTCTCGGTGAGGGACATCGGTGTCTCCTTGGGTGGGCGTGTCGGGTGGGGCGTGTCGGCTGGGTCGGGTGACGCGGTCGGGGTCAGTCGGAGCGGCCGACGCGCTGGAACTGGCCCTGGTAGAAGACGAGCGCGTCGCTCTCGCTCGTCTCATAGTGCTCGACGCGGCCGAGCACCAGGACGTGGTCTCCCGCCTCGTGGACGCTCCAGGGGGTGCAGACGAACGACGCGTGCGATTCGGCCAGCCGCGGCGCGGCGTGGTCCATGCGCCACTCCACGGGCTCCGCGAGCGCGGGCTTGCCGGCGAACTGCATCGCGACGGGGTGCTGGTCGTGGTGCAGCACGTTGATCGCGAAGGGGCGGTCGGGCAGCGCGTGTGCGGCACGGCTGCCGGTCGCGAGCGAGACCAGCACGAGCGGCGGGTCGATCGAGACCGACGTGAACGAGTTCACGGTCGCCCCGAAGCAGGCGCCGTCGAGCTCGTAGCTGACGACGGTGACCCCGGTGGCGAATCGGCCGAGCGTGCGGCGGAAATCGCGCGGGTCGAAGTCGAAGGGCTGGTCGGTGCGTTCGGCGGTGATCAGTGACATGGCATCCTCCTCGATGGTGGTCGACGGTGATCGATGATCGATTGTCGCGAGCACGAGCGACTCGGGACTTGGACGGCGACGTGGCCGACTTGCAGGTTTGCGCACTCCCGTTCCGGCGACCAGACCGGTGGGTGCGCGCGCAACGCGGGAGGGCCGGGGAATCGCTCCCCGGCCCTCCGTGCGCGCGCTCAGCGGCGCGCCGACAGCTCCCCGCCGTCGCGGTAGGCCGCCGGCCAGATGCCGTGGCGGCCGGGCGAGAGGATGCCGCGCGGGTCGACGGCATCCTTGATCTTCTCGACGAACCGCCGGTAGGCGTGATCGTTGAACGAGTACTGGTCGGCCGCCAGGTCCATGAACTCCAGGTGGGCGCGGTACTCCCCGTAGCCGAGCTTGCCGATCTCGGCGACGAGGCGCTTGGCGAGGTCGAAGGCATTGCGCACGGCGGCCGGGTCGGTGCGGTCGTACTGCATGCCCGCGACGACGACGCCGGCGCGCTCGCCGGTGACCATGATGCCGCCGGAGAAGTTCAGACCCGCCTCCGTGATGAGCCTGCGCATCTGGTCGATGACGTAGCGCACCTCGGTGCCCTGCATCGGCACGACCGGCGAGAAGCCGACGTGCGCGACGTGCGACGGCGTGTTCTCGATCGCCTTCAGTGTCGGGATGCCGATCATGATCTGGTCGGCGGAGTACACGATCTGGTCGTACTCGTCGGGCGCGTACGTGCGCGGCGCCTCCATGCGCCCGCTCGGGATCTTCTCCCACGCGGTGCGGATCTTCTTCAGCTGGAGCTCGACGATGTCGGCATCCCCCCACACGCCCGCGCGCGCGGCCCACGCGCCGACGCCGGTGCGCTCGCCGATCGCACGCACCTCCTCGGGGGTGAGCTGCGTCCGCGCATCGACGACGAGGTCGTCCTTCAGCATGACCGCGGCGCGCAGCGTCGGGTAGAACGTCGGCACACCCTCGAGGTGACCGCCGAGCCGCAGCTCGCGGATGGTGTCGATGGCCTGCTCGAGGTCTTCGTCCTCGCCGATGGCGAGCATGACGGGCGCGTACGCCTCGGGCAGGCGCTTGAGCCAGACGCCCATCTTCGTGACGATGCCGAGGTTCGACTGCACGAACAACGGGTCGAGCGAGGGTCCGAGGCTCCGCTTGTACAGGTGCCACGCCTTGCTGCCGGGGATCGCGCCCGGGCCGGTGCGCATGAGGTCGCCGTCGGGGAGCACGACCTCGAACCCGGTGGGGAACATGTAGTCGGCGCCGTAGAACTGGTACGTGATGCCGCTGTCCATCGAGTTTCCGATGACCGAGCCCCACCCGAGATCGGGGCACGGGGTCATCAGGGCGTAGCCCGCCTCCTTCACGGCGTCGTAGAGGTCGAACCAGCGCACGCCCGGCTCGACGACGGCGTAGGCCAGCTCCTCGTTGATCTCGAGCACGCGGTTCATGTTCTGGAAGCCGATCTGGATCGACCCGCGCACGCGCGGCGACGGGCCACCGTAGCCGACGTTGCGGCCCTGGCCGTGCGGCCACACCGGGATCCCATACCGATTCGCGATGCGCATGATCTCCTGCACCTGTTCGGTCGTCGTCGGCTGGACGACGGCCGCGGCAGCGTAGGTCTCGTCGCCGGGGATCCAGTAGGCGTCCTTGAACTCGTCGACCTTCTGTCGCTCGACGTACACGGCGTCGGCGCCGACCACGGCGGCGAGGGCGTCGACGACCTCGGCGTCGAGGGTCGGCAGGGTGGTGGGTGCGTCGGTCATCGGATCTCCTTGTCCGAGTCGGGCGTGCGGCTCTGGTCGATGGGCGGGTAGGCGAGGAAGGCTCGGCGGATCTGCTCGTGACGCTCGTCGACCCGATGCAGCAGACCGGGGTGGGTGATGGCGTAGAAGTCGTCGGCGAGCACGGCACGCGCGACGACCGCGCCCGCCTCGCGCGGGGTCAGCCACATCGAGCGTGCGGCGCGCTCGGGATCGGCGGCCAGGTCGATGTCGGCGAGGGCGCCGGCGGATCCCTCCGGCCGGTTGCGGAGGCTCCGCGCGATGTCGGTGCGGACGCTGCCGGGAGTGAGGAGCGTGACGTGCACGGCCGATCCGTCTTCGGCGAGCTCGGCCGCGAGGACCTCCGAGAGCGCGGCGACGCCCGCCTTAGACGCCGCGTAGGCGCCGAGTCCGGGAAGCGGCGCGAAGGAGGACATCGAGGCGGTGTTGACGATGTGGCCGCCGCGCGCGTTGGCCCGCAGCAGCGGCAGGAACGAGGTCACGCCGTTGATGACGCCGAAGAGGTTGACGTCGAGGATCCAGCGCCAGTCGTCGATCGTGAGGTCGGCCATGCGGGCCGCGGGGCCCACGCCGGCGTTATTGACCACGACGTCGACGCGGCCGTACCGCGCGACGACGGCGTCGGCGAGCGCCTGCACCGATGCGGCGTCGGCGACGTCGGTGCGGATGCCGACGACGCCAAGCTCATCGGCGGCGCGATCGAGCGCGTCCTGCTCGATGTCGGCGATGACGACCGTCGCGCCCTGGGCGAGGAACTCCTCGGCGATGCCGCGGCCGATCCCTGTGGCACCGCCCGTGATAACGGCGACGGCGTCCTGCAACTGCGGGTTATCGGCCAAAACGTGTGGATGGGGTCGGGCGTGTCATGCGCGTCCTGCCCATCCGGTTCTGAGCCAGAGACCTTCGGTGGCGTCGAGGCCGGTGTCGTAGAGCGTGGGGCCGAGGGGCTCGTCGTCGGGTTCGGTTGCTGTTTCTGATGGTGTCGTCGGGGCGGTGGTCGCGAGGCTGATCGCGTGGTCGATGTGGTGCTTGTGGAGCACGAGGAACCACTCGACGGCGCGGCGGCGGTGTTCCTCGGTCATGCCGCGGTGGCGGCGGAGCAGGTCGCGGATTTGGCTGTTGATGCCGCCCTCGAGAGGTGAGGTGGTGCGCGGGTTGCCGTAGCTGATCCAGGTGAATAGGACGCCGTCGCGGGTGACTTTCCGGATCAGTATCCATGCTTTGCGGAGTCGGTCGTGGGTGAACCCGAACTGTCCGTTGCGGAACATGGTGCGTTCCCGGGTGAGGTGACCGAAGGTCTGCCACCACTGTTCGAGCTGGAGTTGCCAGCCGATCGCGGTGTCCTCGTCATCGACGTCGCTGAGGTTCATCACCAGTCCGCGCAGGGCTTTCCCGGCGTCAGTGCGAGGGTTGCGGGTCAGGTGACGGGTGGTGTTCATCTGCAGGTGGAAGATGCACCGTTGATGCGCTGTCTCGGGCCAGCAGGCGCGGAGGGCGGACGGCAGTCCGGAGCCGCCGTCGGAGACGATCACCGCGGGAGCGGGGACTTGTTCCAACAGTGCCGTCCATGCGGCGGTTGTCTCGCGTCCGCACCATTGCCAGGCCAGCAGTTCACCGTTGTCGCTGATCGCGATCAGCAGGCACCAGGTCCCGACCCAGATCCCGTCGACCAGCACGGCGTGATGGATCTCGGTTGCCGGTTCCAGACGGGGCTGCACGGCCCAGCACCACGCGGTGTCGCGACGGAACGTCCGTCCGGTCGCGGTGCCATCGATCTCGGCCTGGGTGAGCTTTCCGGTCAGCCAGATCACGAACCGGCGCAACTGCTCCCGACGCGTCACGTCCGGGCGTCGACGCACCGACGAAGACCCGCACCCCGGGCACCGCCACCGCTGCGTCCCGGCCGCGGTCTTCCCGTTCTTCACCAGCCGCGAACCGCATACCAGACACGACGTTGAATTCGAGGGAAGGTCCACGACTAAGCGTCGCGGACCATACCAATCCCCGAATCACCGCGGAATCACACGGTTAGATCAACATCCCATCCACACGTTTTGGCCTATAACCCGCAACTGCGTCATCCTTGCCCTCCATTGCGCGGGAGACGAACATCTGTCAGACAAATATAGAGGCGACAGCAGCAATTCGCCAGTGCGAGGCTCGGATCAGGTCTGCGGCGACCACGGCGGCGCCCATGCGCCCGCCCCGCCCGAAGGGCGCACCGTGTTGACGATCGAGGCGCCGCCGTCGACGGCGATCATCTGCCCGACGATGTAGGACGACGCATCGGAGAGGAGGAAGGCGACGACCTCGGCAACCTCGCGCTCGGTGCCCGCGCGCCCGATCGGGGTCGTCGCGCTGCGGCGGCGCATGTCTGCGCGTACTCCGTCGTCGCGCGCGGTGGGGACGACGCCAGGGGCGACGCCGTTGACGCGGATACCGCGGGCCGCCCCCGCCATGGCCGCCGTGCCCACGAGACCCACGAGGGCGTGCTTGGACACCTGGTACGCGGCGAGGTCGGTCGCCGCGCGGTGCCCGTGGATCGATCCCGTCACGACGACTGCGGCGCCCGCGCCGCGGCGCCGGCAGTGCCGGAACACCTCCTGCAGGCAGACGAAGGTGCCGCGCACGTTGACGCGCATGACCCGGTCGAACTCGTCGAGGTCGACGTCTTCGAACGGATCGAGACTCGAGACGATACCGGCGTTGAGGTGCGCGGCATCGATGCGCCCGAACGCCTGTTCGGCGGCGGCGAACGCCGCGGCGACCTGAGCGGGGTCGGCGATGTCGGCCGCGATCGCGAGACCGCGCTCGGGCCCACCGGCGAGCGTCTCCCGGGCGCCTTCGAGGTCGACGTCCACCGCGACGACCCGGTAGCCGTTCTCCAGCAGCACGTGCGCCGTGGCGCGGCCGATGCCGTGGGCTGCGCCCGTGACGATCGCGACCGGCGGGTCGTCCGGCGCCGGGTCGGCCGCCATCATTCGGCGGGACGCACCGTGCGCATCGCCGCCGCCGCCCTCTCGACGTGCTCGGCGGCGAGAGCTCCGGCGCGAGCCGCATCGCGCGCGTCGATGGCGGCGGCGATCTCGTGGAACTCCGCGAGGGACTGCTCAGCACGTCCCGGGGCGGACAGGGTCGTGGCGCGCAGCTGGGCGACCCTCGACATCAGCCCCTGGACGAGCTGCTCGAGGACCGGGTTGCGCGTGCCGGCGAACAGCACGGCGTAGAAGGCGCGCTGCGCCGCGAGGATCTCGGAGTTGCGGCCGAGGCCGCCGTGCGTCGCGTCGTCGAGCCGGCGCACCGCGTCCTGCAGAGCCTCGCGCTCCGACTCGATCGCCCGTTCGCAGAACAGGCGCGCGGCGAGTCCCTCCAGGTCGGCACGGACCTCGTAGACGTTCTCGGTCTCCTGCGCGGTCAGGACGCGCACGACGGTCCCCCGGCCGTTGCGCGACTCCACGAGCCCCTCGGTCTCGAGCTGACGCAGAGCCTCCCGCACGGAGGGGCGGGACGCGCCGGTCCTCTCGCAGAGCTCGCGCTCGACGAGCACCTGGCCGGGTGCGAAGTCCTGGTTGATGATCGCGTTGCGCAGAGTCGTGGCGATCTGGTCGCGGATGGGCGGGTGCCGCCTCACGGCGAGATCCGGAACGTCAGACATCCTGCCTCCCAAATGTATATCTGTCATACACCTTACGGGTCGGCGTCCGATTCGGGGAGGATCGCCGCGTCGACTCGGGGTCAGGATGCCGATGCGTCGCCCTCCAGCGAGTCGAGCAGCGCCAGGCCGCGCTCGGCCCAGGCGATCTCGTGGTCGGCCTGCTGGATGAAGCCCTCGTACGTGTAGACCTTGAACGCGACGATCGCGCGCGGGTCGTGGTCGGCGTCAGTCTCGAGCCGCCGCGCGAGGATGGGGTGGGTGCGCGCCTGGATCGCGTCGAGCTGCGCCTGCCACTGGGCGCGCCGCGCGCGGTAGTGCGCGATGTGGTCGCGCAGGCGGTTCCGCGCGGCATCCGGGTCCGCCCATTCGAAGTAGGCGGCGCGCAGGTGCAGGGGGTCGCGCTCGTGCGCGTACTCGACGGGCTCGCCCATCCACCGGCGGAACGCCTCCGCGCCCTCGTCCGTGATCGTGTAGAGCGTCTTCGTGGACCTCGGCCCCCACGGCACCGACTCGCCCTCGATGAGGCCGTCGGCGAGCATGCGCTTCAGCTCGGGGTAGATCTGCGAGTCGGGCGCGTGCCAGACATGCCCGACGGAGACGTGGAAGGACTTGGCGAGGTCGTAGCCGGTCATGGGCTGTGCGGTGAGCAGGGCCAGCAACGCGTACCGAAGACTCATGCCGCTCCTTCCCCGCTCGCGCGCTGTTGCGCGTGACGGCATCCCTAGGGTATCTTCCTCGATATATCTATCCCGATAGTTATTTGGACGAGGAGGTCCCGATGGCCGAGACAGTGACGGCGAAGCTGCTCGATTTCCCGCGCAACGCCTGGTATGTGGCGGCGTGGGACCACGAGGTCGGACGCAAGGGCATCCTCTCGCGCACCATCGCAGGGCGCCCGCTCGCGCTCTACCGCACCGAGGACGGCCGCCCGGTGGCGCTTGCCGACGCCTGCTGGCACCGCCTCGCGCCGCTGTCCCAGGGGGCCCTCGTCGGATCCGAGGACATCCGCTGCCCCTACCACGGCATCACGTACGACTCGCGCGGGCGCTGCACCTCGATGCCCGCCCAGGAGACGATCAACCCGAGCGCGCTCGTGCCGTCCTTCCCGGCGGAGGACCGCTACCGCTACATCTGGGTGTGGGTGGGCGACCCGGCACTCGCCGACCCCGACCTCATCCCCGACATGCACCAGATGACCGACCCGGCCTGGGCCGGCGACGGCCTCACGATCGAGGCGCCGTGCAACTACCAGCTGATCCTCGACAACCTCATGGACCTGACCCACGAGGAGTTCGTACACTCGTCGAGCATCGGCCAGAAGGAGCTGAGCGAGTCGGACTTCATCACCTCGCACACCGACACGACCGTCACGGTCGAGCGGTGGATGCACGACATCGAGGCCCCACCCTTCTGGCGCAAGAACATGCGCGACAAGTTCCCCGGCTTCGAGGGGCGCGTCGACCGCTGGCAGATCATCCACTACGAGGCGCCGTCGACCATCTGCATCGACGTCGGCGTCGCGAAGGCGGGGACGGGCGCCCCCGAGGGCGACCGCTCGCAGGGCGTCAACGGCTATGTCATGAACACCATTACGCCGGAGACCGACCGCACGAGCCACTACTTCTGGTCGTTCCAGCGCAATTACCGCCTGGAGAGCCAGCTCATCACGACGCAGCTGCGCGACGGCGTGCACGGCGTCTTCGGCGAGGACGAGGCGATGCTCACGGCCCAGCAGCAGGCGATCGACGCGAACCCCGACTACGAGTTCTACAGCCTCAACATCGACGCCGGCGGGATGTGGGTGCGGAAGCTCCTCGAGCGGATGCTCGCCGCCGAGGGCCGCGAGGATACGAATGTCGGTCCGGTGCGCACGACCGGTCCGCGGGGCGTCCTGCCGCGGGCAAGCTGACATGGCCGTCGCCCACACCGAGGTCTGGCAGCAGGGCACGATCGCCGCGACCCGCCCACTGACCCCCGACATCCGCCGCATCGAGATCGACGTGCCGCAGCCGGTGCGCGTCGAGCCGGGCGCCCACGTCGACGTGCGCGTCACGATCGGCGGCGAGGTGGAGCGCCGGTCGTACTCGATCGTCGACGCATCGCCGGACGGCTCGCGTATCTCGCTCAGCGTATACACGTCGCCGGTGACCCGCGGTGGTGCCACCGCCATGAACGCGCTCGGGGTCGGCGATGAGATCGAGATCACCCAGCCGCTCAACGACTTCCCGCTCCGTCCCGGCGCGCCGCGCTACGTCCTGCTCGCGGGCGGCGTCGGTATCACAGCAATGGCAGGCATGGCGGAGAGCCTGCGCGCACGGAACGCGGACTACCGGCTGCTGTACGCGGGCCGCAGTCGCCCCCTGATGGCATACCTCGACGACCTCTCGGAGCGCCACGGCGGGCGGATGTCGGTGTTCGTGCGGGACGAGGGCACGTCGATGTCGGTGCCGGAGATCGTGGGGACGATCCAACCCGGCACCGAGGTATACGTATGTGGACCGATCCGCCTGATGGATGCCGTGCGTCGGGCCTGGCTCGACCGCGGTCTGCCGATCGCGGACCTCCGCATGGAGACGTTCGGCAACAGCGGTTGGTTCGACGCGCAGGAATTCACCGTCCGCATCCCCGCGATCGGTCTGGAGACGAAGGTCAAGCCCAACCAGACGATGCTCGAGGCGCTCGAGCACGCCGGCGCCGACATGCTCTCGGACTGCCGCAAGGGCGAGTGCGGCCTGTGCGAGGTGCGCATCGCGGCGCTCGACGGCGAGATCGACCATCGTGACGTGTTTTACAGCGAGCGGCAGCGCAACGCCCGCGAGAAGATGTGCTGCTGCGTCTCCCGCGTCGTCGCCCCCGCCGGGACTCACGCCATCGTCACGATCATCGCCACCTGACCGTGCCCTCGACGGTTTGATCCGAGCCGGCGGCCAGAACCCATTCCTGCTTGCGCCAATGCACCATCGCGAGGCGACGGACCACCCGAGATGACCACTTCTCCTCATGGTCGGCGACGTTGGGGTTTTGTGCGGCGAGGTCAGTGAACCGCTCGCGAGCGTCGGCGGTTCGCCGTGCTCACGGGTGCACCGATGGGTGACCTTCACCCCAAAACGCGCCCATCTCGGCGCGGTCTTCGCTGACGTGAGCTCCATGAACAGCGGCGCCAGGTGGTGCAGACCAGGGCCTGTCTGTCCACCCAGAGCTGTCACTGCATCGTGTCGAGATGGAGGTTCGGTTCGTCGTCCTCAGGAGCGTCGGAACTCACCGCCGCTCCACGCGGTCGACGGACGCGCCCCGTTGTGGGTTCCCGCTCGAGATGGCATGAACCCCTCGCGATTCCACGGTAGTTGGCAACGGTTTCAGGGCCAGGATTCCACGCGAAATGGCATTTTCCTACAGTTGGTCCGACTCAACTCAGATGCCCGCTTGCGGCAGGCAGATCGACCTAGAGTGTGTTAACGAGTGAGCAGCCGCGCCGTTCAGAGGCGAGGGCGATCGCCGACGGGGCGGCTCACTCTTCTCCTCATCCCGGTGTTGCTCAGCGCGACCGGCGTCCTCGATCTCCGCATTCCTTGGCCGTGGCTCCATGGCGAGTCCGCGGGGGATCGTCCGGTCGAGCACTCACCCCTGAGAGCCCTGTCAAGGTGAGCTGGACCGGGACAGCCGCTGGAGTGCTCTATCTCGCGTGGCTGGCGTCCGCAACCCTGCGCCCCGGCGGCAACGGGCTATTCGAGACACAATCCCACGCGCGCGACTCCCGGTCGAAGCTGTTCCGGATGGGGCTCGTCACCAACCTGCTCAACCCCAAGGCCGCTGTCATGTAACTCGCGATCATCCCGCAGTTCATAGATCACGGGCAGGGAAACACGACCGCTCAGGGATTCGTTCTCGGCGGAGTTCAGATCATCGTCAGGATGATCGTCAACTCCCTCATCGTGCTGGGCGCCGGCACAATCTCCGGATTCGTGTCGACGCGACTCACATGGATCCGGCACCCCGCTCGGCGCAGTGGCGGTCACGCTGGCCAGAGAGGTCCCGCAATGCATCTCGCCCCTGAACCGGGCGATCATGCTGCAGGACCTCCGTGAGACGCCGCTCAGATAGACCGTCCTCCGGAAGCTCGACGAGTACGAATGACCCTTTCTGAAGGGATTGAACAGGACTGTTGTTCTGCACAGATTCTGCTAGGTAGAGTGGGATTCCATCCGACGGAACCCGCCGTCGGTGAACAAAGGAGTTCCAGAATGCGCATCGTCTTGGTTCATGGAGGTTGGCAGGGTGGTTGGGCGTGGGACGGCGTTGTCGCTGAGCTCACGAAGGCAGGCCACGAGGTATGGGCCCCAACCTTGCAGGGTCACGGTGACAACGACGACCGTGCAGGTGTCACGCTCTCGACCATGGCGGACAATCTCATCGGCCGGATCGCCGACAAGGGGTGGGACCGGTTCGTCGTAGTCGGCCACAGTGGCGGCGGCCCGCTCATCCAACTCGTAGCTGAGGCGATGCCGGAGCAGGTGGAGCAGGCGATCTTCATCGACGCGTGGGTACTCGCCGACGGCGAGTCGATCAATGCGATCCTCCCCGCCGAGTTGGCGAATTTCGCCCGTGGCACAGCCGCGTCCTCGCCCGACCAGAGCGTGCCGATCCCGCCGCAGCTATTCATGACGGCTTTCTTGCAGGACGGATCGGAGGAGCTTCACGCGCAGGTCGAGCCTCGTCTGGTGCCGTCGCCTGGCGGTTGGCTCGACGAGCCGATCCGTCTTCGGACGGCCGGCACCGGTGACGTGCCGAGCGGCTACATCTTCCTGCAAGAGGATCGGGCTGTGCCGCAGGAGTTGTACCGCGCATCAGCAGACCGGCTCACGAACCCCACGACCGCGAGCTCGCCGGGGAGCCA
>NZ_DEPK01000102.1:0-28731 GCF_002358725.1 Microbacterium sp. UBA3394 | reverse complement strand
ATGTCGTGACGACGTTTCGCTCTTTCGCGACTTCCGCTGGGACCGTCGCTTACGCCGAATGGCTGCCCGGCGGCCCCGCCCGTGCGACGGTGCTGCTCGTTCACGGCGGGGGGGTGGGCCCCGATGGCTGGAGTCGAGCGATCGGCGGGCGACCCGGGTGGGCGCCCCGTCTCGCCGAGGCCGGATACCGCGCGGTCGTGATGACGTGGCCTGGGTTGTCGGCTGGCGGCGCATGGGACCCCGACACGCCGCTGGATGGGGCGGCGGTCGCCGGCGCGATCGTGGAGCTAATCGCTGCGCTCGGCGGCCCGGTTGTCCTCGTGGTCCACTCCATGTCCGCCGCTTTCGGCTATCGGGTCGCTTTCCACCATCGGGATTCACTGATCGCCCTAGTCGCGCTGGCGCCCGCTCCCCCCGGGGATATCCAGCCCGAGCCCGCCGTGCTGGAAGAGGACGCCGATCACATCGTCGTCCAGGGACGCCCGCTCACCTGGAGGCTTCCCCGTCGCGGCTGGTGGCATCCCGGACCAGAGTTCATCGAGGCGAAGCTGGTCGGTGCGAGCGAGCAGTTCCCACCCGGTCACCTGGACGAGCTCCGTTCACAGCTGGTGCCAATCCCAGCCGGGCTCCTCCTCGAGCGGCAGAACGTCCGCGGTGCGCAGGTCCACATCGGCGACAGGGAGTTGGACGGCCTACCGACCCTCGTGATGGTCGGTACCCACGACACCGATCATCCGATCGAGTCGGACCGCGCGACTGCAGACTGGCTCGCCGAGCGGGGCGGCGATGTCAGGTTCGTCGCGTTGACGGCAGCGAACGTGGCTGGCAACGGCCACATGCTGATGCAGGAGTCGAACAGCGATGCGGTGCTCAACCTGGTGACGGAGTGGCTCGGTCCAAATGTACGCCCGCGGCGGTGAGGATGGTGCAGCTGATCGCGACCCGGGCGCCGGTCATCTCTGATGGCCCGAGTACAGCAGGAGCCGTTGCTCAGCAAGTTCCTGCAGCAGGAATCGCCAGAGATGCCCGTCGTTGAATGCGTCACCCAGGTCGGGCAGGTCGGCGAGATCGTCGTCGTCGATCGGCATAGGCTCGGCCCCTGCCTGCAGAACGGCGAGGTGCACGCGAGCGAGGCTGTCGACATTGATCGCGCGGATGACGGCCTGCGGGACGCTCTCGCCGACGGCCGTGAGGCCGTGACCGCGCAGGATGCCGACCGGCCGCGTGCCGAAATCGTCCGCCATGGCCGTCGCGCGTGCGTGGTTGCGGATCAGCGCAGACGAGGGGTGCGCGGGGATGCCGTCGCGCGCCATCCGCATAGCGGGGATGTTGAAGGCACCGACAATCGGTAGCAGTGTCCGTCCGGTTAGCGAGAACGCGACGACAGCCGGCGGATGCGCGTGGACGACGGATCGGGCCGCAGGATTGCGGCGCAGCAGCTCAAGATGCAGAGACAGCTCGTTCGGCGCCCGGTACCCGCCGGCGAGCTCGAACGATCCCTCGAGGGGCACGGCGAGGATGTCGTCGGCGGTGGTGAAACGCAGCCCTCGCTCCTGCGGTCCGCGGGCTCGGATGAGGACGGTGTCGTCGTCGACCCGCAGGCTGACGTGCCCGAGGATGTCGTCCACGAGCCCCCGGACCGCGAGCACGCGGCAAGCATTGGCGACGAGCATGCGTTCGTCGACGTAGTCGTTCATCATCCACTTCTCCTTCGAGGCGTGATCTCCGATTGCGAATTCCTGGAAAATCTAGCAGAATCAGATTCTGTCTTAAAGAAAACCGGTCTCGACCGACATCATCTTCAAGGCGCGGAATAGGACTCTGACATCAGGAAGCAGCGGCCCAATGGCGAGCAAGACGACGATCTTCGAGGACGTGCGGCGCGGCATGATCCCGGCGCACATCTATAACGACGAGGAGATCTTCGAGCAGGAGAAGAGCAAGCTCTTCAGCCGCGCGTGGATTTTCGTCGGACATGAATCCGAGATCCCTCAGCCCGGTGACTACGTGGTGCGGCATGTGCTCGACGACTCGTTTATCGTCGTGCGCGACGAGAGTGGTGAGATTCGGGCGCACTTCAACATGTGCCTGCACCGCGGGATGCAGGTATGCCGCGCCGAGGTCGGCAACGCCTCCCACTTCCGTTGCCCCTACCACGGGTGGTCATACCGCAACGACGGCCGGATTATGGGCCTCCCGTTCCACGAGGAGGCCTACGGGGGTGAGGCAGGGTTCAACAAGAAGGGTGCACGACTGCTCCCGGCGCCGAACCTGGACACATACAACGGTCTGATCTTCATCAGCATGGACCCGAACGCGCCGACCCTGCGGGAATACATCGGCGACTTCGCGTTCTACCTCGACTACTACACCGGGCAGAGCGCCAAGGGCATCGAGCTGCGTGGCCCGCAGCGGTGGCGCGTCAACGCGAACTGGAAGATCGGCGCCGAGAACTTCGCCGGCGACATGTATCACACGCCCCAGACCCACACCTCGGTCGTCGAGATCGGGTTGTTCCGTGAGCCGAAGGCGGAGAAGCGCAAGGACGGCAACACGTACTGGGCCGGCAACGGCGGCGGCACGACCTACAAGCTCCCGCCGGGCAGCCTCGAGGAGCGGCTGCGCTACGTCGGATATCCCGACGCGATGATCGAGCGGATGAAGGAGCAATGGTCGCCTGAGCAGCTCGATGTGATTGGCCGTGACGGGTTTATGATCTCAGCGGCATCGCTCTTCCCGAACATGAGTTTCGTGCACAACTGGCCGAAGGTGGAGGACGGGGACGACGTGCTGCCCTTCATCTCGATCCGTTCGTGGCAGCCCATTAGCGAGAACGAGACGGAGGTCTACTCCTGGTTCGCGGTCGATGCCGAGGCGCCGGAGGAGTTCAAGGAGCTCTCGTACAAGGCCTACCTTATGTGCTTCGGTAGCACGGGAATGTTCGAGCAGGACGATGTCGAGAACTGGGTCTCGCTGACCACGACTGCCAAGGGTTCGATGGCTCGACGGCTCCTGCTCAACAGTCGGATGGGGACTCTCAAAGACGACACTCCGGTCGTCGCTGCGCTGACGCCTGAACAGTTCGCCGGTCCAGGCGTCGCGCACGTTGGTTACGGCGAGTACAACCAGCGTCATCTGCTCGATCGTTGGGCCGACTACCTCGACACCGATGACGAAGTCGAGGTGCAGGTCGCGAGCATCGGTACAGGCATCACCAACAACGGGGAGGCACCCGCATGATGAACACCGAGACCGGTGTCCAGATTTCCGGGCAATCGCCTCTCGGCGCCCACGCCACGCGCGCCGATCGAGTCGGGCGGTCCCTACTGTTCTCCGACGAACTGCATCTCGAGGCGCATCGTTGGTTGATTGAAGAGGCTTACACCCTCGACGAGCAACGGTACGAGCACTGGCTTGAGACGCTTACAGAGGATATTCACTACATCATGCCGGTGCGTCAGACGACGGCTCTCGGGTCTTCCTTCACGACGGCGAGGGGGATGTCGCACTGGGACGAGAATAAGTACTCGCTCAGCCGCCGGGTCGCGCGATTCCTGACTGAACACGCTTGGACGGAGGACCCTCCCTCACGCCTGCGTCACTACGTGACGAACGTGCGTGTGTTCCTGTCCTCGGTCGAGGACGAGCTCATCGTCGACTCCGCCGTCCTGCTGTTCCGCAGCCGGGGAGACGTCAACGAGCCGTCAATCATCTCCGCTCACCGCGAGGACGTATTGCGTCGCGTCGGTGACGACCTGCAGTTGGCACGTCGGGTGATCATGGTGGACGAGTCGGTGCTCCGCACCCAGAACCTGGCGATCTTCCTGTGAGCGGCCTCGACTGGGAGGGTGCCGACGTCGATCGTGATGCCGCGGCGGCTGCGGCGGCGGAGCGCGAGCGTCTTGTCGCCCGCACCGTCGGAGAGCCGCTCGTCATCGCCAACGAGTTTTCGGAGATCGAAGTGCGCCGCGTGGAAACTCACAACGGCACGAGGCTACTGATCGACGCCCCGAAAACTGGCCAGTGGATCGCGATCGACCCCATGGAACTCGAGGCCCTGACCTGGCAGACCACGCAGACGTTCTCCGAGATGATCGCGCGGCCTGACCAGCCGATGTTTCCCGAAATGCGACCGCAGTAGAAAAGGAGAGACCGATGGCACGGATCATCGCCGACCGCAGCGCCTGCCAGGGCTACGCCAATTGCGTTGTCGCCGCGGGCGACTACTTCGACCTAGATGACGACGCCCTAGTGATCGTTCTGCGCGAGGACCTGCCCGACAGTGACCGCAAGCGAGTAGAGGAGGCGGCGCGCAGCTGCCCCGTCTCCGCCTTGGTTGTGGAGGACTGACGTGTCGCGGGTCGTCATCGTCGGCGCCTCTGTTGGTGGGCTCAAGACCGCCCAAGCCCTTCGAAGCGAGGGATTCGAGGGCGAGATCGTCCTGATTGACCAGGAACGCCATCCCACCTACGACAAACCTCCGCTCTCGAAGAAGTACCTCACCGGTGAGACGGCGCGACACGAGATCGAGCTTCTCTCCGAGCACGAGACGCGGGGGATCGGAGCCATCTCAATCTTCGGCACGCCCGCGGCATCCCTCAACCTCGAAGGCCAGGTTGTGACGCTCGAGGACGGTACAGCCGTCTCATACGACACACTCGTGATCGCCACCGGGTCACGCGCCCGTCGCTCTCCGTGGGGTGAAGGTGAGCATATTCACTTGCTGCGTACCAGCGGCGATGCCGAGCGCTTGCGGGATGAGCTGGCCACAGCGCGGCACCTTGTGGTCATCGGCGCAGGCTTCATCGGGGGGGAGGCTGCCGCAACCGCGATCACGGCGGGCGTACGGGTCAGCATGGTTGACCCGTTCCCGGCGCCGATGTCGCGGGTGCTCAATGCCGAAGTCGGCCAGATCTTCAGCCGCAAGTATGCCCAGGAGGGCGTCGAGGAGTACTTCGGAAGGACAGTCGAAGGCGTCGAACAGACGGCAGACGGGGTGCGCGTGGTGCTCGATGGCGGCGAGATCATCGAGGCCGATGCAGCTCTCGTCGGTATCGGAGCTGTGGTCAACACAGAGTGGCTCGAGGGTTCCGGCATCGAACTCGACAACGGGGTGACCTGCGACTCTGGGCTGCGGGCCATCGGGCATCCTGAGATCTTTGCCGTCGGCGATATCGCACGTTGGGCGAGTGCGTCGCGCAACGTCTCGCTGCGCCTCGAACATTGGACCAATGCCGTTGATCAGGCTCGCGTCGTCGCACACAACATCGTCCACCCTGATGATTGCGAGGACTACGACACGACCGAGTATGTCTGGAGCGACCAGTACGACTGGAAGATCCAGGTGGTCGGGCGCACCGGCGCCGACGACATCGTCATCATCGGGTCCGAGGAGGACCAGCGCTTCGCCGTACTTTACTCGGAGAGTGACGACTCACTGACCGGCGCGCTCGTCGTCAACTGGCCGCGGGCGCTCGTTAGCACGCGGCGAGCGGTGGCTACGAGAACCGATCGAGCCGAGGTCGCGGCGCGCCTGACCGGCGACGGCGCGCGGTCGGTCACGCCCGCGGTCTGAGGATGGTCCCCGTGACCACAAGGCGATACGATTTCTGTTGTGCAGAAATCGCCCGGCGACGGTGTAGCGCCCCAATACCCGATCGAGTCAGTGGACAACGCACTGCGGTTGCTCATCCTTCTTGGCGAGCGTACGGAGGTAAGGCTGACCGACGTCAGCGCCGAACTCGGGGTGGCGTCTTCGACGGCGCACCGCATCCTCGCAATGCTCATCTGGCGCGGATTCGCCCGTCAGGATCCGCGCACGAAGACCTACGGTCCGGGTCCGACACTCACGAGCGTGGCCTTCTCAATTTTCCGGCGCATGGATCTTCCGCGCCTGGCGCAGCCGATCCTCGAGGATCTCAGTTCCTCGATGGGCGAGACGAGCCATCTCGGCACCCTCGAAGGCGCGAACGTCCGCTTCATCGCGGCGTCCGAGCCGGCGGCGGCAGTCCGCGTCGCCTCACGCCTCGGACGGGAGATCCCGGCGTACGCGACCTCGACCGGCAAGGCGATGCTTGCCAGCCTGCCGACAGAACAGCTCGGGCGCTTGTTTCCAACGGACTCACTCCCCGCGGTGACCTCGCATACCGTTCAGTCCCTTGCGGACCTCGAGAAGGAACTCGAAACCGTTCGGCGCCAGGGCTACTCGACGAACCGCGAGGAGAGCGAGGACGGTGTGGCATCGGTCGCAGTCTCGGTCGCGAACTCAGCAGGCATCAATCTCGCCATCAACCTCGCTGCCCCAGTCCATCGTCTTCCGGTCTCGAAAGTCGCGACCTTCGGGCGAGCACTCAAGGACGCCTCGATGCGGTTGAGCGAGGCGTTGGGCTAATCACGGGGGTGCTCCAGTGAACCCCGCCCCGATCCCGCTCCTCCACGGACACTCGATTCCGCGTCTGGGTCTCGGCACGTGGCCGCTCAAGGGCGACGCGGTGCACGAGATGGTCGCGCTGGCGCTCGACATCGGCTATCGACTGATCGACACGTCTCACAAGTACCTCAACGAGGCCCCGGTTGGCGCGGCGATCCGAGAGAGCGGGATCGCTCGCGAGGAGATCTTCGTCACCAGCAAGTTCAACAAGGAGAATCACAGCGTAGATGGTGTCCAGCGCGCCTATGACGAGAGCCTCAGACGGACCGGGCTCGACTACCTCGATCTATTCCTCATTCACTGGCCAGTGCCTTGGCTCGACACCTACGTTGCGGCCTGGCGGGGTCTTGTAAGACTCGTCGAGCAGGGGCGGGTCGGGGCGATCGGCGTCTCAAACTTCAAACGACCACATCTGGAACGGATCGTCGCCGCTACCGGACGCGTGCCCGACGTCAACCAGATCCAACTGAGTGCCGACCTGGCGCGCGACGATATCCGTGATCTGCACAAGCGGTGGGGCATCGTGACCGAGGCCTGGAGTCCGCTCGGGCGCGGCGGCCCCTTGCTCACACATCCCGTCGTGGTAGACATCGCAGACCGGGTCGGTCGCACCCCCGCGCAGGTGTTGTTGCGGTGGCATGTGCAGCACAACATCGTCCCGATTCCGCGCGCGGACGACCCCAGACAGCTGCGGGAGAACGCGCAGATCTTCGATTTCAACCTCACTCACGACGACCTTGCGGAGCTGAGGAACCTCGATCGCGGTGAATCAGCGGCACGAGATTCCGACTCAAAAGAGAACGGACATTAGCGCGTTTCTCCCTGACTCGATCGCGTTTCAAGTTTCAGGGGCCGAGCGATCACGTCGAATCCGGAAACGATCAATTTCGGGATGCGTGCGGAGGCTAACCGTTGTCGAGCAGTTCGAGCAGCCGTGTAGTTACGCGCCAGGTTCGGACTGTCATCTGTTGAAACATCGGCATAGCGAGTACGCGCTGAACGCGGGTCTTGGTCGCTTGCGCGGCTACCCGCGAGAAGTACAGGACACCCGGCCCGATTGCCATCGCGTCGACGCCCTCGCGCATTTCGGGAAGATCTGCAAACGCCGCTTCGGCCGTGAGGGGATCCTTTACGAAGAACACTTCGCTGCGTAGCCGATCTGATCCGTGGTCCGATGGTGCTTGGGCGATAATCGCTGCTAGCTTCCAACAACGTCGCCGGCCAGTACGGTCGGAACCAAGACAGTGCTCAACGCTGTAACCGGGCTCTATGCAGCCCCACGAATTTTCTGCCCGAAGGAACAATGCTGACGAGCTACACGGAAGATTCAAACTCGATGCTGGAGTCGGCTGGCGATGCGGCAGAGGATGACTGCTCGGCTTCCGATTCGGAACCATGCGAGAGGTCGCCGGGGGCCGGTTAGGCGCACCTTGCGGGCGCGGGTCGTCACTGCGATCACGGTTCCCTCGTCGAGTACCTCTTCCAGCGAATTCAGCATGCCGTCGAGGCCTCGTGCAGCATCCGGTCCGTGCCACGCTGTCTGCTCGCCGTAGGGGATATCGGTGACCACGACATTGGGGCGTCGCCCGTTCAACGCGCGCCGGAGTTGTGCGGGGTCGAAGACGTCGGCTGGTGCGATGTTGTAGTCGAATGAGCCGTCGCCTGACGCGAGCCGGCGAGCGAGTCGCTGTGCAGCGGCGGCGGCATCGAGGTAGGCGGGTTTGCTCAGGCGCTCGGCGCGGGCCTGCAGTTCATTCGCGCGGGCGGTCATGCCGTGCTTGCTCAGAAGGGCGAGGTTCTTCCGGGCGAGTTCCAGCGCCGCGTGATCGACGTCGGAGCCGAGGACGCTGGTGATTCTGTCTCTATGCAGGAGTGTGAGAGTGGTGAGGAGGTGGCCGCTGCCGCAGCATGGATCCCATACCTGGGCGGTGGGGTTCGGGGTGAGCGCCAATGCTCGCTGGAACATCTCGCTGGCGAGGCGTGCGGGGAAGGCGGGGAACCCGGGGGCAGAGTGGAGCACGCCGCCGGAGAGGTCGGCGTAACTCTCTCGCGTGACGGCGTAGCGGTAGGCCATTCGCGTGCCTATGCCCGTCCGCGCTGGCGCGCGGCCTCGTAGAGAGCGATCGATGCCGCGTTGGCAGCGTTCAGCGAGCTGGCGGCGCCGCCGATGGGGATGCGTGCGACGACATCGCACGCATCGCGCCATCCCGCGCTGAGTCCGGCGTTCTCATTGCCGATCGCGAGCAGGACGGGGCCTGTCAGATCCACGTCGGCGATGTCGTCGGACCCGTTCTCGTCGGTTCCGACGATCGTGAGGGGGATGCCCGCAGCGCGTTGCTCCCGTACCCAGGTCACCAGTGGTTGATGAGATGGTTGTCGGATCACCGGCACCGCGAACAGCGACCCAGTGGAGGCGCGGACGGCTCTGGGGTCGTACGGATCTGCGCCGTGTCCGGTGACGATCAGGCCCGACCCGCCGAAGGCATCCAATGAACGGATGATCGTGCCGATGTTGCCGGGCAGGGAGGGGCGGTCGAATGCCATCCCGAGGAACGACGGCCCCATAGGTATGCGAGACAGCTGATCGTCCGGCACGGCGGCTACGGCGATCAGCTCGGGGGAGCCGTCGTCTTGGTCGCTCAACTGATGCAGCAGCTGAGCCGCGACGGCTACCCGCTCGCCTCCTGATCCTTCGATAACCTGTGCACCCCACCGCGACAGCGGCCGATCCGCGTCATAGAGGACTGCGCGGATCGGCCAGCCCCGCTCGAGTGCGAGGCTGATGGGGCGCACACCCTGCACGATGAACTCGCCGGCCCGCTGGCGCTTGTTGCGGTTGTGGAGCAGAGCTTCCCACTGTTGGAATCTTGCGTTCGGCCGGGAGACGCGCAGAGTTGGCTTACGCGCGTTCAACGGGAATCCAGACCTCGGCGGTTGCGGCGCGCTGCTCGCCTGGTCGGCGCTCAGTGACGATCGACGGCCCCGGACGCAGGCGCCACGGGTGTGACGGAAACCACTCGCTGACAATGTCCATCCAGGCCGACGCAAAAGGAGCGCCCGTGCGGAACACCGCCCATTTGCCGGCAGGAACCTCGATCACATCGAGGCGCTCAGGTGCGGGCGGAGCCGCATCGAGGGCGACACCGACCATGAACGTGAACCGACTGTTCACTGCGTAGTCGGCGTCGACCTCCGTACTCACCTGAAGCAGACCCGAGGGCTCCGAGCAGCCCAGTGCTCGGAGCCGCTCCACGTTCTCCGCAGACAGCGCCGTGATGTGTGCCTCGACATGAGGATTCCGGAATTCCGACACGACCGGGACGCACGCGGCGTAACCGATCAGGCGGAAGGCCGTCCGCTCGACGATACGGGCGTCTAACATGCTTCCCTTCAGCTTGGACTCTCGTGGTGCGAGACGATTTCCAGGGTGTTCGTCACGCCGGGTCCAGCGCCCGACAATTGGAGACCGATCAAGTCGGGTGAAGGCGCCCGGGACGCCTGATGGTGTGTGGTGTTGCGTGTCGTCGGACGTCGCCGGCCGTCACGAGCCGGCCCGCTCGGATCGGAGTCGCACGTTCGGACAAACCACTGCACCCCGGCAAGCAGAATTGGAATGAAGGGAGGCTTGTGTGATCAGTGAGCTCAACAGGCTCATCGAGGTCGTCGAAGCGGATCTGTCCGACGACCTCGACATCGGTGCGCTGGCTGCTTCCTTCGGCACCACGGAGTACCACTTGCGGCGGATGTTCGCATCGCTTGTCGGCATGCCGTTGTCCGAGTATGTGCGGCGTCGGCGGATGACGGTCGCCGCGGCCGACGTCATCGCGGGCGATCCGCTTCTCCAGGTTGCGGTTCGATTTGGTTATGGCTCGGCCGAGGCATTCGGACGTGCGTTCCGGGCGGTCCACGGTGCGGCGCCTATCGAGGTGCGGACGAACGGCGGCCCGCTTCGGTCACAGCCGCAACTCACGCTGCGACTGACTGTCCACGGCGCCACGTCGATGGACACGCGTATCGTGGATCGACCCGCGTTCCGGCTCGTCGGCCATGCTGCACGCGTTCCGCTCATCCACCGGAGCGCGAATCCTCACATCCAAGCGCACGTCGCTTCTCTGCCGGCGCACGAGCACGCGCGACTGACGGCGCTCGGCAACACGGATCCTCACGGACTGCTTCAGATAAGCGCAGATGTCGATTCCGACTACACCGAGGGAAGCACACTGACCTATCTGCACGGCGTTGCCCGGGACGCCGCGACGACCACGCCGGAAGGACTCGACGTGATCGAGGTTCCTGCCGGCACGTGGGCTGTGTTCCGGGCATCTGGACCATATCCCGCGGCTCTGCAGGAGACGTATGCGGCATCGGCATCCGAGTGGTTTCCGTCGAACCCGTGGCTGCTGCGACCAGGCCCCTCGATCGTCGCGATCCTCGATCGCGCTGAAGACTTCCGTTCCGCGACGACGGAGTTGTGGCTGCCGATCGTCCGCCAGCGTGATGACGTGTAACCGCGACACGACCATGACCTCGCTACCCGAGGGGCGCGACTTCATGCCATCCCGATCTCGCGGACGAATGTCTACACGGTGTCCATCTGGGCGATTCGCTCGTCTTCGGCTGATCGCTCGTGTATTTCGGGATTACGCGGACGCGGTACTGTGCGGAAGCAACGACTCTCGAAGGACGACGATGAGCATTGCATTCCTGCTGACCACCCTCGTGGTGGTCGCCACCCCCGGCACCGGCGCCGTCTACTCGATCGCCGCTGGGCTCTCCCGCGGCGCAAAGGCTGGCATTATTGCGGCGTTCGGCTGCACCCTCGGGGTCATCCCTCACATGGTGGCCGCGATCACCGGACTGGCCGCGATCCTGAATGCCTCCGCGATCGCGTTCCAGACGATCAAGTGGCTCGGTGTCGCCTATCTGCTTTACCTCGCCTGGCAGACATTCCGCGACAAGACGATGATCGACGGCGACGCGAACCCCGCCCCGGTTTCGTTCTGGCGGGTCATCCGTACCGCCGTGCTCATCAACCTGCTTAATCCGAAGCTGACCATCTTTTTCTTCGCGTTCCTCCCTCAGTTCGTTCCCGCGGGCGAGGCGAAAGGCACGTGGCACATGATCTGGCTCAGCCTTGTGTTTATGGCGTTGACGTTCGTCGTGTTTGCGCTGTATGGGGTGTTCGCCGCGGGGATGCGCAACCAGGTCATCACGCGCCCGAAGGTCATGGCGTGGCTGCGTCGCACCTTCGCGGGCACGTATGGGCTGCTCGCCGGCCGTCTCGCCCTCGAAACCCGCTGATGCAGCTCAGTTCATGACTCGGCGCTGCGCGCTCATTTCCCTCAGCTCGCCGTCGCGACACTCACCCTCGATGGCGTGACCGACACGGCGGACGTCTCGGCGACCGCGGCACCATTCCGCGAGCGGGCCTCCATGCGCCTCTCCGAACGACCGGAGAGCGAGTTCCCCGAGATCGTCGCCTGGCGGCGCGCATTCAGTCAGATGGGACTCAAACCCACCCAGTACCGGTGCGCGTCGGAAGCGCTGCCACGCTGATTCAAGAGCGACGGGGAATTGCCCTCGATCCACCCGCTCGTCGACCTGTGCAACGCCGTCTCACTCGCTTACGCGATTCCCATCGCCGTGTTCGACCTCGTCCACGAGGCGCCCCTGCCCGGTGGCAGCGGCACCTGGGCGGAGAAGGTTCTCGTGACCAGTGCCCACGTCGCGCGCGTGCCCGACGGCTTGGCGCCGGCGGCCGCTCACGCGGAGTCAAGTACGTGATCGAGCTCTGACAGCGCCGGACGTGAACGCCGGGGTCCTCGCTGCGCCCACGAGTTGTTATCGATAGTTCAGGGCGCTCGTGCCCGTCATTGTGGCGCTCGTGGTGTCGGCCATTTGCTTCACGATCATCGTCGCGGGCTCCGGATATGAATCCGGCCACGATGAGTGGAATTGGCACGGGCCACGGCAGACTGCCTACGCGCGTTGTTCCATGCACTCGTGGTCGTCAACAACATCGGTGCGCTGAGCATCTGCTCCCGTTCGGAGGGGGTGAGGGGAGGATCGCCGATCGGTAGCCGACCTTGCATTCCAGTAACAGACGCTCTCGGTGCGGTCTGGGTTGCTTGGGCCAGCCGGAATCTTGCCGCGCTGCGCCAGCGAGTCGTTACGCTCGGCAACGCTCACTAACTGGTGCCGAGGTCCTTTCCGAGCTTGGCGTACAGCTCTATCACCGACCGGGGTGGATCTCGTATCGGGTTCGCTACCCGCGGCGGGCTTGCTCAGGGGGCGAGCCGAGGATGACGACTCCGAGCGGCTCGGTGACATCGACTTCATCCCGGTAGCGCAGAAGCGCGTCGATGAACTCCTGCTGCGCGGGGGACGGAACGTAGGTAGACCGAGTGATGAGGAGTGCGCGGCGGTCGGCCCATTCCTCTGCCACCGGATGTATGGCAGCAGGCAGTGTGGGAGAGCGGCTGACGGTCCCATACGGGACGATCGCCGCGCCAGCCCCAGTGCTGGCGACGGCGTACACCGCGTTGAGGGTTGGCAACCGCACGCGGTACGCCGGTGACACACCGAGGATGCGCGCCTGCTCGTCGATGAGTGTCTGAAGCGGGTTTGCCGCTGGCAACCCGATCAGCGGCCCCCGCATCACCTCCTCGAAGGAAGGAGCCACGTCGTCTCCGCGGAACACCGAGCCACGAACGACGACAAGGGGATCCGCCCATAACTCACGAGCGATCAAACCGTCGCCCGTCGGTGGGAGGGAAACGATCCCGAGGTCAGCACCCCCCTCGCGGACCCGAGACGCGACCTCGACGCTGCTTGTCTCGACCACCGCGATCCGCATCGTAGGGAATCGTGCGAGAGTCGCGGCCAGGAACTCGGTCAAGGTATCGACGGCTGATGTGTTGCTGGCGAGCCGGATCTCGTGGGCAGAGTCCCCGCGCAGCCCGTCCATCGCCTGCCGCAGTTCATCAGCACGTTCGAGAAGGGCACGGGCATGTATCGCCAGGGTCGTGCCGGCCGTGGTCGGCACGATCCCACCTCGTCGACGCGACAACAGCTCGACTCGCTCTTGCCGTTCCAGTAGAGCGATCCGGCTGCTGGCCGACGACAGCGAGACCCCCACGGCGCGGGCGCCCGCCGTGATCGAGCCGGCGTCGATGATCGCGACGAACAGCTCCAGATCCCGCAAGTTGGGCGCCACGAACTAGCTTTCGGATTTCGCGTACATCCCTTCCGATTCTATCAACCTGCGTCCAGCGCACTTTTGGAAGCCTTGAAGGCCTCCGGGACATCTTGTGACCCGGGCGAGGAGGAGGCCAACGTGCTGATAGAAATCGCGCCGCTTCTGCGAGGAGCGGCGGTCGTCGGCGCAGGCTTCCTTGCAGGAGGTCTGAACGTCGTCGTAGGCGCGGGGACACTGGCGTCCTTCCCCATCCTCGTTCTGCTGGGGTTTCCGCCGTTGACGGCGACGATGGCGAACACGGTCGGCATCGTGCCCGGCAGCCTGTCGGGGGTATTCGTCTACCGACGCGAGCTGCGCGCACACTACCGCGTTACTCGCCTACTGCTTCCCTCATCCAGCGCCGGCGGCGTCACCGGCGCGCTCCTCCTCCTGCACTTGTCCGCCGACATCTTCGCTGCCGTCATCCCTTGGCTGATTGGTATCGGTACGCTTCTGGTACTCAGCGGACCCGCCATCAAGAACCGCATCGGCCGCGTGGCGGCAACCGACGACGTCGACGCGACGCCATTCCCTCGCCGAGGTTCGAAAGTCGCCTCCGTGGTCGGCGCGTTCCTGCTCGGAGTTTATGGTGGCTACTTCAGTGCAGCGCAGGGGATCCTCCTCGTCGCCCTGCTCGGGATCACGACGACGTTGCTGATGCAAGAACTCAACGCCGTGAAGAACGCCAGCGTCGCCGCGGTCAACATCATCGCCGCCACGGTCTTCATCTTCGTCTCACCAGAACTGATCTCGTGGCCCATCGTCGCCCTCGTTGCTCTCGGCTCGATCCTGGGAGGATTGGTCGGCGGCAGGTTCGCAAGACGACTCCCCGCAGGCCTGTTCCGC
Source organism: Microbacterium sp. UBA3394 (assembly GCF_002358725.1). Taxonomy (NCBI): domain Bacteria; kingdom Bacillati; phylum Actinomycetota; class Actinomycetes; order Micrococcales; family Microbacteriaceae; genus Microbacterium; species Microbacterium sp. UBA3394. Next base: position 14,218 of record NZ_DEPK01000102.1, on the reverse strand, counting down.
GGGTTCGTCGTCATCGTCGGCATCACCACCGTCACGGCAACGGTCTTAAGCCATTGACCACCCTCGGTCGGCAGGAACGGTCGAGCCAGATGTCAGCGCCGGAATCACCCCGGCACGCGACGATCGATCTGCCCGTCCGGGCCCCGGGCGTAGGCCGAACTCGTTGACGTGGAACCGGTTCACGGAGTTGCTCGCTCAGTGCAGCCGCTGGCGGCCGCCGCCCGCGAGGTCGGCGCGATGCGGACGGCCGCGTACCCCCGGCGCGATGGCACCGCGGTGCGGCGCAAGGATAGCGCGGTGAAGGTCGTGCCACAGCCCTGGCCCGCTTTCGCTTCTCCCCATCTCCTCGAGGCTTCTTTTCGAAGAGGAGCGCGTTCTGATCGCGATCTCGCGAGCCGAGGTGCGCGGCCAACGGAGATCGCCGCGCTGCATGACCGATCTCCGTCCACAACCAGCCGGGAGTTGCGTCGCAGCGCGCACGGTCGCACGAGAGGCGCGTGACTCCTCCGTCCGTCGCCTCTGCAGCAGTCAGCGGATCGCATCGAGCGCTGCGATGATGTCCCGCGGTTCCGCACGTCTGGTGTGGTCGCTGTCCACGAACGACCACGATATAGACCCGCTCTGCCTGATCACATAGGTCGCGGGGATCACAAGCGTTCGACCATCGCCACCGTTTCGACGGATGAGATCGTGACCTCGTCGCTCGTAGAGCGCAGCCAGCTCCGTAGGAATGACGAAGGACAGGCCGTAGCTTTGGGAGACAGTGGCCCCCACGTCGCTCAGAACGTCAAAGTGAGGCTGTGTTTCTCAGCGGTCGACAATGACTCGTCAGGCACCTGCGGCGAGATCGCAACGAGCCGCGCGTTGCGCGCCTTGAACTCCATGATGTTCGCTTGAAGCGCCCGCAGCTCGAGATTGCAATACGGGCACCAGCTGCCTCGGTAAAAGCTCAGCACCACGGGGCCATCCTCAAGCAGATCACTCAAGGTCACCGTTTCGCCAGTGGCGCTGGGGAGAGAAAACACCGGCGCCACATCTCCGACGGCCTTCGCGCGGTCTGCCGTACCGGCGTCGAAGAGCTCCGCAGCCGCACGATCCGTCGTCTCGTTCTCCTCGGAGGACCGGTTGGACCGCGCGTCCTCGTAGACACGCAGAAGCTCTTCCCGCAGGTTCATCTCGCTCCCATTCTGCGGCCGTTGACATACACGCTCAGCTGTCCACGCCCTCGGCTTCTGATGTACGGGGTTGCCGTCGTCGGCGCTCGTGCGCACGTGGCACTCACGACGTGTGCCGCGAGAGCGATCAGTCGATGTCGCAACGAATCGGTTGAACGGATTCGTCCATTTCAGGTTACATCGGCGCTGCGATGGCTGGCGCGCTGGCCACACGCGCGCGACCACCTGCAGGTTGTCTACGCGCGGGCAGCCTGGGGAACTTCCCTGGCCAGCATGACGGCGACCGCGGCAAGAAGGCTGCCGGTGATGCGGCGCTGCCACTTGAGCCAGGACGGGCGGGTTCCGATGAATCCTGCGATCGTCCCGGCGGCCAGCACGATTGCTGCGTTGACGATCACGCTGACAGTGATCTGGACTGTGCCGAGCGTGAACCCCTGCGCAATCGGGTTGCCGTGCGATGTGTCGATGAACTGCGGGATGATCGCCAGGTACATCACCGCCGCCTTCGGATTCAGCAGGTTGGTAAACAGCCCCATCCGGAAGAGCTTCCCGTGCGTATCGCGGGTGAGCGGTCCGGGTTCGAACAGTCCTGTCCCTCCTGGGCGGAACGTCTTGAACGCGAGCCAGGCGAGGTACAGCACTCCTGCGGCCTTCAGACCGATGTAGAGCCACGGAACCACAACGAACACGACACTGAGCCCCAGGTTCGCCATCGTCATGTAGGTGAGGAATCCCACGCCCGTCCCCGCCAGCGAGACCAGACCTGCGATTCGCCCCTGAGCGATACTGCGCGACACGAGATAGATCATGTTCGGCCCAGGCGTGAGCACCATCACCAACGCCGCCAACCCCATCCCGCCGACCGCGGCCCACGGGAGTCCAGTACCCAGCACCGTCATAGTCAGTTCCTTCCAACGATTCACGTTCCAGTGTGATGTAATGCCCTTATGCATCTCAACCCTTACGGCGAGTACGCGGTCCTGCTCGCCGCGTCACTGGCAAACGACTGGCCCGAAGATCGAGCGGGCATTGTCGACCGTGCGGAGTCTTATGGGATGCAGACGCCGTTCGCGAATCCGCAAGCGGACGACTACACCGGTGTCCGCAGGGTAATCGACCGATGGCTCGAAGTCGTTGATGAACCTTTGCCGCAACGACGCGCCGACCTCCTCAACCAACACCTCGCAGAGGCGGCCGCCTACCCGCGCCTAACCGACCACCATGATGAAGGCTGGCACCTCCACTATCGAGACCAAGACCAAGCCCTGCCGCATGTGCTGGAGGCCGTCATCAGCGTCGGCACCGCACTCCACCTGACAACGCGGGGAATGCACCGCCTTCACCGATGCGACGCCGGCAAAGTCCCGGGTGACCCGTGCCACAACGTCGTGGTAGACGTCACGCGCAACGGCCGCCAGCGGTACTGCAGCGTCCGCTGCGCCAACCGCGCTGCAGTACGTCGGCACCGCGCGCGACACGCGTGAACATGGAGACCTGACTACGCCCGGCCACCCACATCGCAATGAGCCTCATCGCCAGCAGCACCGGATCCCACACGCCGGTAGCGGCATCGTCGCCTCCCGCTGGCCCGCTCAGAAACGGAACTACGCCTCTCGACCTCCTCGAGGAAGGCGCCGACGCCGGGGAAAGTACGGCACCAACGTCGCATGCCGTGGCTCCACGAGCGGGGCGGCAACGCGGCTGACTCGCCCTCACCGGAGTCGGTCGACGCCCAGGTTCCAGATGGTCACGTTCGGTTCCGCGCCGTCGTGGCGAGCGGCGTACTCATGGAGCGCGTCCGTGCGCACGTGCTCCGGGTCCTCGCCGTCCGCGAGTCGGCGGATGAGCGGAGCCATCCATTCCCATCCCTGATCGACGAGCCGACTGGACCACCGCGACAGGAACCCGTCCGCCGTCCAGACTCCCGCGTGATCGTCGGGACCGTACCTCTCGCCGGTCGCGACGAGGCGCTCCTCGAACGCGACCCAGACGAACACGGAGCGGTAGGGCTGCGGCGTCCACCCAGCGAGCTCGGTGAACCGAACCGGGGACGTCATGCTTCCGTGATGCGCACAGGCGAGCGACTGGTCAGAGTCGGTCGTGGTTCGCCGGACTGTTCTGCACGAGCCACCTCCCCGTGAACGGGTAGACGAGGTCGACCGGATCCACCGTAGAAGCTCCGCACGCCGAGGTTCCAAAGAAGGTTGTGCAGGTTCGTGTTATCGCTGTACCCGAGGAACGGCTTCGGGTTCGCCGCGATCACGGCGGCATCGAAGTGCGGAATGACAGTGATCTGGTCATCACCACCGATGGCGGCCAGCACCGCGCGAATGCTCCGATCCGCGAACACCGCGTTCACGTCTGCCGCACGGGCTTCCGCGCTCGCGCCGAGTTGCCGCGTCGTGGGGTACTCGACCGGGATGAACCCGGTCGCCTCCTTCAGACGCCGCATCGCTTGCTCGTGGAGAACGGGCGAAATCGCTGGGGCGGCGAATGCCGGCGAGATCACGGCGACACGATCACCCGGACGGACTTTGGGAACGGCTTCAACGAAGCTGCGACCATCCACCGATTAGACCAGACTCCCGCACCGCGGCCCCGTTCGTCGGAGAATACGCCCACTTCGAGCGTATCTACACGCGGCCCCTTGGCTGGCGCGCCAGCGGCGGCGGGCGGCGGGCAGCGGCGGCGGCGGCGATTACGTCCCCACGACACTGCAATTCGCAACTCGCTCGAAAGACCTCGTGGAATTGGCATCTCGTATCGAGAACCTTCAACTGCCGGTCGTGTCGGCCCTCAGGCCTCTCCCGGCCTTGAACTGACCACGATTACCTTGGGTTCGACTGGTGCTCCGTGGGAACCCTTCACATACGACGCGATCCAGATCAGTCGGGTGCGCACGTGGCCGTCGTCGTCGAGCCCGAGTGAGGGGTAGGGCTGTCGCCGCCAGTGGCCGCGAACCGACCAGGCCGCACGATCGGGCGGCTCGCCGTCGCTCCCCTCTCGATAGACGGATACGTGATCGCTGCCCGCTTGCACGCGCACGATCGTCAGCTCGCCCTGCGGCTCGCCGCTGGGCACGACGACGCCTGTGACGCGTTCCGACTCAGTTATGCCGCCCTGGGCCATTAACGCCCACACCGCGGCAAGCAGTTTCTGTTCCGGTCGGGTGTCATCCCAGACCGGGACGAATGGCACGCGGCCGGACAGCTGCGGCCCGACCTGTTTGACATTGACCGCGCCGGATCCCGCAACGCCAGCAACGTATGTGCGTATGCGCCACATCGAGCCGCCCTGCCGGTACCAGACCGCGCGGACATGGCGGTCGCTGTCGCCCGCCCGCTGCATCACGATCGGGCGCGCGAAGAACCAGATCGCGTTGATATGCACGGGCAGCGGATCGAGAACGTCCGCGTCGACGAGGCTGTCGACAGCCAGACGCAGAAGCTCTTCGTGAAGGAGGAACGCTTCTTCGGGACGATCCGACCCCTCGCCGACCGCCGCGACGACGGACGGCACTTTGTTGGCGGTGAAGAGCTGTGCGCGAGGGTTGATGCGGGGCGGTTCACCGGCGCTAGGGGGTGGCACCCGCACGAGCGAGTCCGCAGCCAATCGTTCACCAGGATGCCCGATCGTCTTCAGCGACCTTCCTAGCCAGACGTGTTGATGGGCGAGGTCGAAGGCGATGTAGAGATTGGGTGGCGTCCACCCGCGAGCGACATAGTCGCGGTCAACGTCCCGCAACGGCGCCAACAGCCTCCGTGCATCCGAAGCGTTGAGCACAGTGGGTGGCAGCGGCCCGCCCGACAGGGTGCAGAACCCGTACCGCGCGACGGCGTCACGGTTGTGGAATGCGACGATGACTTCGTTACCCTCGGGCAGCCGAGCGGCAACGGTCAAGCCCGCCGCGATGGTGGGGATGACGCGACGGATTGCGTCGTCATGCTGCTCCCGAATGCCTTGAGCAAACCTCGACCGGCGGCGCGCTGGCTCCACACCCCGCCGCCGCTCCGGCACAGCCCCGCCACCATTCAAATGCACTCGCACCTTGCGAGCGAGCGACTCACTCAGCTGCGCCTCAGGGCGCACTTCCGCCTCACCCAGGCTCCGCAGCGCGTCGAGCACGGTGCGCACGTCAACGCCGAGCTCATTTGCAACCTCGAACACTCGGCGTCGGTACACGAAGTCCATGATGACTTGCCGAGCGTCACCGCCGAACCGCGAAGGCCGCCGACATAAAGCGAGGACAGCCGAGTGCCGATCAGATGCACGCCCCACCTGAACAGCGGCGGCCGCGCCGGCGGCCCTCGAGGTAGCTCCTACCCGCCCACTGTCTATGCCGGTGCGTCTCCTTCGATCTATGCCGGTGCGTCTCCTTCGATGGTGTCGAGACGCAGGGAGGCGACCTCGTCGATGCGGTTCCCTGACGAGTAAGCATTGCCGCTGAGATCCAGGACCCATACGGCGGTGTCCCGATGGGTGGCGTAGTCGCCGGCGTCCTCGTCGAGGATCTCGACGCTCTCGAGCTTCACGAGGCACGTTGCCTGGGCGGTGTAGTTGATCCATAGATCGCGCGACTTTCGCTCGATCTGCACCCCTTCCACGTTCACATCCAGTAACAAGACTTCAAGCACATCAGCAACGTCGAACTCGGTCTTCGCTGCCAGCGAGTGAGTGAAGTCCTTGGGTGTTCCGCCTGCCAGCACCGCATCCTGTACCGCGTCGTGAAGCTGTCGCTCCTGCTCGTAGTCCAATGAGCCCTCGTCATCGAGGAACTGCCCGGGAACCTTGAAATCGGAGATGCTTTCAAGGATCTTCACCTCCCACTCCACATCGAGTTTCTCGATCTCGGCCAAGAGTTCGCGCCGTCGCGCTGGTCCGAACGCACGCTTGTCAGCCGACAGAAGAAACGCGTGCGGATCTTCGGGTTCGCACGTGAGAAGCAGATCGACAAAGACGTACCAGTGCAGCGCGTCACGGTATCCGTTGCCCTCCCTGTCGAACGGTGCCGACCGTGAGATCGCCCGCAACGCGACCTCACGATGCTCTACCTCCGGGTAGCCGACGATCTCTGCACCCATCTGTTCGAGGCGCGCCCGCAGAAGACTCTCGTACTCGGCGGCGAAGGACTCTGAAGCGTTGATGGCTTCCTGGACGAGTTCCCGTGACCTCGGCGGCCATGTCTTGAGAGCCTTCTTCGCCTCGCGTTCACGCAATGCTGCACTGTCGCGGTACCGTGCCACGGCTTCATCGACCGCAAGCTCGGGCACATAAAGATCGAGCGCTTCGGAAGCGACCGCATCCGCGACGGCGTCCCACTGCCGCCCGCGCAGAAGCGGATTGCCGACGATCACGTTGGCGTCAAGCAGCAAGAACACAGCTCGACGGTACCCGGTGGAGTGTCAAGGTGAACGTGGGGCCGCTCCGATGAAGCAGAGCTCGTGATTCGTTACAGGTTCAGCCCGTGAGCACGCGCCAGCAGATCGGCGACATCGTTCAGCCCCTGATGGCGGAGGTAGGGGATGAAGTGGGTCATGGGTGGCTGATTCGAGCGGTACGGGTTCGGGTCTGCACCGTCATACAGCCCACCCCCAGGCAGCGAGGAGAGACCTCCGCCAGGAAGCGTAGACAAGCCGCCCCCGGGAAGCGTCGACAGACCACCGCCAGGAAGCGTCGACATACCGCCACCAGGGAGCGTGGATAAACCGCCACCAGGAAGGGTCGACAGGCCACCACCTGGGAGTGTCGACAGACCACCGCCGGGAAGCGTAGAGGCCCCGTCACCCGGCAGGGTGGACAAGCCGCCACCAGGAAGCGTCGACAGGCCACCGCCAGGAAGCGTCGACCGGTTGCGTGGCCAGGTGTTTCGTTCAGTCATCCGATCAGCGTGCCCCATCTCCCGCACCAACTCCAGCGGCCCGCGCGACGCACAGCTCGGCGTCCTGTCAGGGCGACGATAGAGTCGGCGGTGAGCAGCGCGTTCCATGGACACCGCTGTCGCGACGGAGGTCGGTCGATGACGGACGCGGTGCAAGCGGACACACGGGTGGACCCCCGTCAGCTTCTTGGCGCGTGGGCGAACAGTTCCGACGAATGGGTGCGGTACATCGTGCGCGTCGTACTCACCGGAGCTGGCCCTCTCAACTCCGACGAAGAGGACCACGCGTACACGCTGTTCCGGCAAGAGAAGGCGCTGGACGCCCGGGAACTGTCGACCGAGGATCAGCTCGCGATGATCGACGGGGAGGACGAGGCGCTCGAACCTTTGACCGTGACCTCACTGTCAGAGGTTGCGGGGGTGAACGCTCTGATCGGTGGTGGGGTCATCGAACCGCATCAGGGCCTCACCATTCTGTTCGGTGAGAACGGCACCGGCAAGACCGGGTACTCGAGAATCTTCAAAGCGCTTGCTGCCAGCCGCACCGCGGACGTCATCCTCGGGGATATCGAGGCGACGGCGCCGCAATCCCCGTCCGCGACGATCGGCTACCAACTCGGAGCGGAAGCGAAGACGTACGCCTGGACAGGGCAACGGGGGGTTGCCCCGTTCACGCGCATCTCGATCTTCGACAGCCCATCGGTGAGCTTCCATGTCGACGAAGACCTCGAGTATGTGTACGTCCCCGCCGCGCTTGCCTTGTTCAACCACGTCATCGCCGGAATCAAGGCCGTCCAGGCCCGCATTGATGCGGCAATCAGCGACCTGCGATCCGGCCCCACAGGACTGCTGGGCCGATTCCCGCGAGCGGCGTCGGTGTACCCGCTGATCGAGACGCTCGGCGCCGCGACAGACCTGGACCAGCTCAGGGCGATGGCCGACCACCACACCGACGCTGATACCCGCATCGGGACACTGCGCCGCACCGTGGCCGCGCTGGAGGCCGACACGATCAGCGCCGAGATCACCCTGCAACAACGCGCCGAGCGTGTCCTAGCCGAGGCGAGCACGGCCGCACAGATTCTCGGTCGGTTCAGCCCCGCCACGTACAGCAGCGAGCTCACCGCCCTGGCGTACCTGCAGGAGGAGTATCGAGCCTTCCGCGCGGCGCTGTTCGAAGCGGCGGACCTGCCCGCCGCCCCCGACGACACCTGGACCCGGTTCATCCAGGCCGGTGAGGAGTACGAAGCACACCTGAGCGCACACGACGCGCACGACGCAGACCGGTGCCTCTACTGCCGCCAACCGCTCAGTGACCCGGCACGGGCGCTGATCGGAAAGTATTCCGAGTTCCTCGAGGAAAAGATCGCCGGCGACATCGAAGCCGCCAAGGGGCGGCTCAGCGCCCTGACCTCACCCGTGTTCGGCATCCGGACCAGCGATGTCGACGCCTACGCGCGCGACCACGCCACGAGCAACCCGCAGCCCGTGTTCTTGCCACTGCTGGAACGCACGCTCAGCACTGCCACCGCGCTCCTTGACCACCTCCGCGACAACACCCCCGTCACAGCCGACCTCCTGGCTCACGTGGCCGCCGACGCAGATGGCCTCACCGAAGCACTCGAGACCACCAGCGGCGCCCTGGTGGAACTGCGAGGACAAGCCGCGCGGCGCGCGGAAACACTCGCTGAGAAGAAGAAGGAACTGGTCGAACTCGAAGCTGCCGCCGAACTCGCCCGGTCCTGGGCGATCATCGAACAACAGGTGCGCGACGCGAAACAAGCCGACCGCCTCGCACTGCTCGCCAAGCCCATGCCTGCGCTACTACGCGCGGTCACTGGCCTTGCCAAAACCGCGAGCGACCAGATGATCAACGAAAGCTTCGACGCGCTGTTCGCCGAAGAACGCACCGCGCTCCGTGCACCCGAACTTCAAGTCGAGTTCGTGGGCCGTCAGGGACGAGCGCACCGCCGCAAGGTCCTCACCGGCAAGCACAAGCCGTCGAAGGTCCTCTCCGAGGGCGAGCAGAAGGTTCTCGCGATGGCGGACTTTCTCGCCGAAGCACGCCTCGCCGGCATCACCGCACCGGTGATCTTCGACGACCCGGTCTCCAGTCTCGATCATCGCCGCATCAACGAGGTCGCGCAGCGTGTCGCGGCACTCGCCGACACGACCCAGGTGATCGTGTTCACCCACGACATCTTCTTCGCCACCACACTGCTGAACCTGATGGCAGCGTCCAAACGATGCTCGTACTTCCACATCACCGACGAGGACGGCAAGGGGCAGGTCACCCGAGCTACCGGGCCCCGCTGGGACAGCATCAGCAATCTGAAGAAGAACATCAACGAGACCATCCAGGCCGCCAAGTCCCAGCAGGGTGATGCGCGCGCCGCGCTCGTACGCACCGGCTACGACTGGATCGGGGCCTGGTGCGAGGTGTTCACCGAAACTGAGCTGCTGCAGGGGGTGACGCAGCGTTACCAGCCCAACGTGCGGATGACCGCGCTACCGAACATCAAGACGGCCGCCCTGCCTGCCGCTATCGAGACTGTGAACCGCGTGTTCGAAGAAGCCTGCCGCTACATCGACGGACACTCCCAGCCGCTCCCCACCCTGAACGTCAGCCCCACTCTGGCCGGCCTCGAGGCGCACTGGGCAGAGTTGAGCGAGGCCAGAGCCGCGTACCTCAGCGCCGGCGCGTGATTGGCCGTCGTTCGGGTGGGAGGAGACCCCGGCCTCGACAAGAACGCTACGTACCCCGGGCTGCCGACCCCGACCACATACCGCCGAGGGCATCTGGCGGATGAGGGTGCCCAGGCGCACGCATCCTCGCCCTCCTCGAGCCCCCGTCCGCCCGCCAAAGCGGCACCGTGTCGTCGGTATAGGAGATACTGGCGACACCTGAGGCCGGCAGGGGGGACCCGTTGACAGCAACACCACAGCAGTTGGCTGAAGCCGTCGACACCAACCCGACTCTTCGTCTTCTCGGCGCATACAGTCGCGACTGGGTCCTGCCGCTGTTCGCCACCCACCTGGGGACCATCGATGGTTCCGTCTCCGCGGAGTGGTTCCATGAGCGGGTCGCTGAGACCATCGACGCCTTGCCGAGCATGACGGGAGATCGTACTCCCGCCGAGCACTGTAAAAAGTGGGTCGAGGACCGGTGGCTGGAAACGGAGATGGACGCTGGCCGCCTGCGATACCGGCTCTCCGCCTACTCGCTGCGAGCCCTGCAGTTCGTCCGTGAGATCGTCGACGGTGAAACCACTGTCACCACGGCTCGGTTAGAGAGCATCGCGCATGCCGTCCACACGCTCGCGGATATGACCAACCCCGACCGGCGCGTGCAGGTTCGTCGGATCGATCGGGAGATCTCCCGGCTCAAGAAGCAGCGGGACGACATCAAGTCTGGTCGGACCCGGCTGTCTACCGTGGAGGAGCAGCAACAGCAGCTGCGTGAGATCTTGGCGATGACCCGCACGCTGCCTGCGGACTTCCGGCAACTGCGCACCCTTGTCGAGGACCGTCACCAGCGAGTCGCCCGACGAGCGATGGCCGACGGTCCTACCAAAGCAGAGCTCGTCGAGGACTACCTCCACGAGCACGACCTCCTCGGCGACACCCCCGAGGGCCGCTCCTACCAAGGGTTTTCGAGGCTGTTGACGTCCAAGCAGGCCCAATCCATCCCGGACGACATCGATCAGATCCTCTCCCAGGAGTTCGCCCGCGAGCACATGACTGTGACCGAGCGGGCGCAGCTCGAGACGATGTTCTCGACCCTGCTCGCCGCGCAACTTCGCGTACAGCAGAGCTACGTCAAATGGACCTCGTCACTGCGGCGCTTCCTCACCAGGAGCACACACGAGAAGCACCGGCGCCTCCTCGCCCTCGCTGACCGGGCGCTCAGCGCCGGCGCCGAATGGGTCGAACGGCACCCCGGCCCCGCGGTGATCGACAGCGACGTGCTCGGCATCGGAACGATCGACACCACCGACATCTCCCAGACCCAGTTTTGGATCGACCGGGGACCTCAAGAGGTTCAGGTCCGCGCGATCTCGCCGCACGCAGACCTCCCGACTGCGGATCGTGAGGCGTTGCGGCTGGCGGCTGGGACGAGCCCGAGAGTCGTCGCCCGGACCGTGAACCGGCTGATCCGTGAGCGCGGTGCGGTGACCGGCAGCGAAGTCTTCGACGCGACGCCGCCAGACTTCCGACGGCTGGGAGCACTCGTCTCCCTCCTTGATCTAGCCATCACCTACGGCCAGGTATCAGACCACATCAGAGATCGCGTCGCACTCCAGCCCGCGCAGGAACGTGCACTCCACGTCGCGCTCCCCCATCTACGCTTCGACACACCCATCATGATCGGTGAGCACGAATGAGCGACGGACACGGCACCACCGATACAGGAGAGCTAGCGCCTGACGCCCCCGAGGATTTCCCTGACGGTGCCCGCCGCGCGCTCGTCGTGCTTCTCACGAACCGGTTCATCACCCGGACGAGGAATCGCGCCGTGTGGGACATCCTGCGTGGGTATGAAGAAGAGATCCGCGGCCGCCTCGCAGATCTCTACCTGACACTGGAGATCGACCACGACCACGGCGTCGCATTCAAACGGCAGATCATGGAGGAGGACACTCCCCGCATCCTCCGCAAAGATCGCCCGCTCAGTCGCGACGCCTCGTTCCTGCTCATCTTTCTCTGCCAGGAGTGCGCCCACGCCGACCCCCAGGACGAGCTCGTCGTGGTCACCCGGGCTCAGATCGACGAGTTCCTTAGCGCCTACCGCCAGGATGACGACGGCGACCAGGCGAAGTTCGATCGTCGCGTCACCGCCGCCATCCGGCAGCTGCAGGATCTGCGGCTGCTCAACCAGGACCCTGACGCCGACTACCTCTACACGATCTCGCCAGTCGTGGTACCTCTTGTCGGTGTCGATGAACTGACGCGGCTGGAAGCGGCATACCGGCTCGGGGCAGGCGCCACCGCAAATGACGGGAATGGCACCGAAAACTCAGCCCAGCTCCTTGACGAGGAGTCCTGATGCTAATCAATGGGCAGTTCCGCATCGAGAAGGTCCAGGTCCTGAACTGGGGCGGATACTCCGACCTACAGGTCATGCATGTCGAACGTGCCGGCACCGCGATCCTCGGACCGTCCGGACGCGGCAAGTCCACCCTGCTCGATGCGATGGCCTCGGTCATCCTTCCCAACCCGCAAGAGTTCAACCAGGCCGCACGCGACGACAAAGGCCAGAAGCGCGAGCGCACCGTATACACGTACGCGCGTGGGCTCACTGACCGGCGGCGTGACGAGAACCGACGCTCCGGCACAACCACCTACGTGCGTCCACCCGGCACAAACGGGTTCGCCAGCGGCGCTGCGATCACGTGGGCTCATGACGATGGCCGACGGGTCACGGTGTTTCGACTCGCATGGGTTGCCAGCGACACCACCGGCGCCGACGCGATCAACGCGAATACGATCTACGGGTTCGTCTCCGGCGACTTCGACCTGGACCGCCTGAACGGGCTCACCGGTGTCCGCTCCGGCTCATCGCCCCTGACCAAGACGACGCTCAGCGGCCTGATCGACACCAGCCGCGGTGATCTCGTCGATTCCTCACAGAGCAAGATCCACGCGAAGATGCGCTCCGTGATGGAGATGGGCAAGTCCGACGAATCCCAGCGCCTTGCCATGCACCTGCTGCGCCGCGCCCAGGCCTCCAAAGGCATTTTCAACATCAACGCGCTGTTCAAGGAGTTTGTGCTCACCGAGCCGCTCGCGCTCGACCGGTGGGGAACCGCGCTCGAGGCGTACCGAGAGGCGTCACGTCTGTATGACGAGTACGAAGCCACCCGACGCCAGCTGGAGACCCTCACCCGCCTCCCTCAGCTCGCCGAGAAGTACCAGCACGCGGGCAAAGACCACACACGCAAGACTTCACTCCTCTTGGAGCGGGCCGAAGGGACCCCCGCGCGCCTACGGATCTGGCACGCCCACAAGCTCCTCGACTGGTTGCGCGCACGGATCGATGACAATCGCCTGACGACGGCAGAGACCAACGAAGATCTGCAGGCAGCGAACACGCGAAGGACACACGCGAAGACAACGTTCGACAACCTCCTGCTCAGCCTCACCTCGGCCGGCGGAGACAAAGCACCCCTCCTCAAGGTCCAACTCGACACCGCCCAGCACAACCTGGACCGGATCGGCATTCACCGCGCAGCCGTCTCCCGTCGCCTATCTGAGTTCGACCGCACCCTGCCCGCCTCGCAGGGTGATCTGTTGCTTCTGCAGGACGACCTCAGCGATATGCGCACCCAACTGGAGACCCAACAGATCGCTCTTGACGCCGAGGCCAAGGCTGCGGTGCTCCGCGCGGGCATGATCGCCGGACAACGGAAGTCGGTCGCACACGAGCTGCATCAACTCAGCTCCCGACGATCCAACATCTCTCCCGAGGCGGCTCAGCTGCGCGCCGACATCGCCGCAGCTACCAACGTGCCGCTGGACCGGCTGCATTTCTTCGGTGAACTCATCCAGATCAAGGCCGAGCACCAATCATGGGAGGCTGCCGTCTTCAGTGTTCTGCGCGGCGTCGCCAAGGATCTCGTCGTCGATCAGGAACACTTCATCACCGTTCGGCGATTCATCAATGAGCATGACACCCGGATGCACGTGTCGCTCGTTCCCGTTCGCGAACAGGGCTCTCAGCGCGAGCCGGTACCCGGCACCGTACCGGCGATTGTCGAACTGGCGGACTCACCGTTCGCCCCGTGGGTACTCAACGAGCTCGTCGACCGATTCTCCTACCAGCTCGTGGAACGCGACTCGGATCTGGACACCAAACGTGCGTCACACCTCAACGGCGCCGTCACCCGCGCAGGGATGCGCACCGCAGCATTCGGACGGTTCGCGAAGGACGACTCGGTACAGAGGTACTCGTTCATCGGCTGGGACACCGCCGATCTACGCCGCGACCTTGAGCAGAACCTCGCGTCGCTTACCGCGGAACTGGCACCCGCTGACGCCGCGTCCAACACCGCTCAAGCCACACGCGACGACGCACGCGATCGGGCACAGCGCCTCACGACACTCCTCGAAGAACTCGACTGGTCATCCATCGATACGGCACCTGCAGCCGACCAGGTGCGACAGC
>NZ_DEPK01000095.1:0-3105 GCF_002358725.1 Microbacterium sp. UBA3394 | reverse complement strand
GAAGCCGAGCGTGATCGCCGCGCCGCCCATGACGGCCACGGCGGCGAACGCCTCGGGAGTCGCATCCTCGATCGTCGTCAGGGCCCAGCACGCGGCGACCACGGCCGCCGTGAGCACGAGCAGGCCCGCCGTCATGCGGACGATGTGCCGGGGCTCGCCGCGCAGAGCGCCGAGCATCATCGCGAGCCTCAGTCGGAGAAGGTGTGCAGCCACTCGAGGCCTTCCACATCGCTGAGCCCGCCGGCGAGCTCGACGAAGCGCTGCTCGAGCGTCAATTCGCCGCGCACCTCGTCGATGGTCCCTTCGGCGAGCACCTGTCCGGCCACGATCACGGCGACCCGGCTGCAGACCCGCTCCACGAGGTCCATGCCGTGGCTGGAGAGGATGACGGTGCCGCCGTGATCGACGTAGGTGCCGAGGATGTCGAGGATGACCGAGCTCGAGACGGGATCGACCGACTCGAAGGGCTCGTCCAGCACCAGCACGCGCGGCGAGTGGATGAGCGCGCCGGCGAGCATGACCTTCTTCGACATGCCCACGGAATAGTCGGACACGACGCGGCCGAGCGCGTCGGTGAGGTCGAACGCGCGCGCGAGGTCGGCGGTGCGTGACTCGACGACCGACGGCGACAGCCCGCGCAGCACGCCGTAGTAGTACAGCAGCTGACGACCTGTGAGACGGTCGAAGGTGCGGAGTCGATCGGGGAGGACGCCCATCATGCTCTTGGCACGCACGGCATCGGTGACGGCGTCGACGCCGTTCACGCTGATTTCGCCGCGGTCGGGCCGCAGCAGGCCCGCGATCATCGACAACGTGGTCGTCTTGCCGGCCCCGTTGGGTCCGACGAGTCCGTAGAACGTTCCCGCGGGGACGGTCAGATCGATTCCGTCGACGGCACGCGTCTGACCGAACACCTTGGTGACTCCCCGCAGAGCGAGCGCCGCGTCCGAGGCGGGCTCGTCCTCCGCCATGACCGAGGACACGATGTCGGTGACAGCGGCAGCGCCGGTGGCCGGCGCGTCGGCCTCGACGGGGTCCGGATCGATGAGATCCGCCGCGACCGGATCCGAATCCACGACGTCCGGATCGACGTCGTCTGTCGCGACGTCGTCTTCGTCGTCGACGAGCGGGTCTTCGGCGCCCGCCGAGCCCTCGACGTCGGTGTCGTCGTCCGACTTGTCTGCGACCGATTCCTCCTCGTCCGTTCCGTCTTCGTCCGAATCCTCTTCGTCCGACTCGTCTTCGATGTCGTCGAGCGATGCCGGCTCGTCACCCACCAGAGTGTGCTCCCCGGCCACGGGATCATCAAGGAGCTCGATCTCGTCCTCGTCGGGGAGGTCGTCGCGATCCTCATCGAGCAGCTCGTCGGTCTCGTCCTCGTCGAGGAGGTCGTCGATGTCGTCCTCGTCGACGACCGGATCGGCCTCGGGGACGGCAAGATCCTTCTCGGCCTCGACCGTGTCGTCCATCGGCGCCGTCGGCATCGGCGGGCGCGGCGGGATGATCAGAGCGTCCGTCGCCGGGGCGGGAGTGGACACATCCCGAAGGTCCGGCGGCAGCGGCGGCGGCGGACCCGGATCGGTCCGGGGACCCACCGGCGGAAGCGGAGGTTTGGGCGGGAGGGAGATGAGTGCACCGCTGTCGCGAGCGCCCGCACCTCGAACGCCGTTGTGCGGCGTATTGGATTCCCCCGGCATGGGCAGCGATGCTGTCACCGATCAAAGGTATCAACCCCGCCGCGCGCCACCGGCCCCGCGAGCGACACGTTCAGACGATTCGCACCGTCGCGCCCCGCCATCGATGCGGCATATCACGAATAGGACACGGTGGCCAGGGATTCTGCGCGTTCTCAGGCGATCTCGCTACCATGCTCAAGGCACAACGGGGTGTCGCGTCGGTGAACCGACGGTGAACCAACACTCCAGGAGACTCAATCGTGACGACTCAGATCGTGATCCTCGCGGCCGGAATGGGCTCGCGGCTCGGCCGCAGCCTGCCCAAGCCGCTGACGCAGCTGTCCGACGGACGTTCCATCATGCGGCAGCAGCACGACAACATCCGCGCCGCGTTCGGATCCGACGCGCGCGTGACCACGGTGGTCGGCTACCGCGCCGAGAGCATCGTGGAGGCCTTCCCCGAGGCCGACTACGTCTACAACGACAGCTACGACCAGACGAACACGTCCAAGAGCCTGCTGCGCGGCCTCGGCAAGACCGGCCGCTCGGGTGTGCTGTGGATGAACGGCGACGTCGTCTTCGACCCCCGCGTGCTCGGCCGCGCGGTCGCTCTGATCGAGGCCGACCGCTCGTTCGTCACCGTCAACACCTCCAAGGTGAGCGACGAAGAGGTCAAGTACACCGTCACCGCCGACGGCCACATCGACGAGCTGTCCAAGACGGTGCGCGGAGGTATCGGCGAGGCCGTCGGGATCAACTACATCTCCTCGCGCGACAAGAAGGCGTTCATGCGCCAGCTGCAGCGCGTGGACGATCAGGACTACTTCGAGCGCGGCCTCGAACTCGCGATCGCCGAGGACGGCGTGCGCGTCGCGCCGCTGGACATCTCCGATCTGTACGCGGTGGAGATCGACTTCGCCGAGGACCTCGAGCGGGCGAATCTCTTCGTCTGATCGCCGATGCGCGTCCCGACCGGGTTTCGACCCGGCCGGGAGGTTTCCGGCTCGGACTCAGCCCGGCGACCTAGGATCGCGGTGATGTCCGACAAGGTGCACCGCATCCACTCGCTGTCCGAGGAAGCCCCCTGGGACGGCGGGCTGCCTCCCGTGGGCTCCGACGAGCACCCGCACTCGATCCGCGCGCTGGACCGGGTGCTCGCCATCCAGCGTCCGGCGGTCCTCGCGCACCTGCGCAGCATCCGGCTGCGCCACCCGGATGCGCCCCCCGATCACATCATCCGGATGCTCGAGCGCCGCTACCTGGCTGCGGTCACCACCGGCGGCGCGGCCGTCGGAGCAACGGCCGTCATCCCCGGCATCGGCACCGGAGTGACGCTCGCGCTCAGCGGGGTCGAGACGGTCGGTTTCCTCGAGGCGACCGCCCTGTTCGCGCAGTCGGTGGCCGAGGTGCACGGCATCCCGGTGTCCGA
>NZ_DEPK01000276.1:10638-18675 GCF_002358725.1 Microbacterium sp. UBA3394 | reverse complement strand
TCTCCGAGCTCGCCCGCCATGAATCCGACGACGGAATCCGGCACGTCGTATTTCTCGGGATGCGCTTCGAAGTCGGCCGGATCGGCTTTGACAGCGGCCAGGTGCAGTGCCAGGTCGCCGACGACCTTCGACGACGGGGTGACCTTGGGGACGCGCCCGAGGATCGCGTTCGCGGCCGCGTACATGTCTTCGATGAGCTCGAAGTCCTCCGCCAGTCCCAGCGCGATCGCCTGCTGGCGCAGGTTCGACAGCTGCCCGCCCGGGATCTCGTGGTGGTACACGCGCCCCGTCGGTCCCGGCAGCCCCGATTCGAACGGCGCGTAGAGGTTGCGGACCGCCTCCCAGTAGGGTTCGAGGTCGTTCACCGCGTCGAGCTCCAAGCCCGTGTCTCGCTCGGTGTGGGCGAGCGCGGCCACCAGGGCCGACAGAGACGGCTGGCTCGTCGTGCCCGACATGGGAGCAGCGGCGGCGTCGACGGCGTCGGCTCCGGCGGCGCTGGCGGCGAGCAAGGTCGCGAGCTGCCCACCCGCCGTGTCGTGCGTGTGGACGTGCACCGGGAGATCGAAGCGCTCACGCAGTGCCGACACGAGCTTCGCCGCGGCGGCGGGGCGGAGCAGCCCCGCCATGTCCTTGATCGCCAGAACATGAGCACCGGCCTCGACGATCTGGTCGGCGAGCCCGAGGTAGTAGTCGAGAGTGTAGAGATCCTCTGCCGGATTGAGCAGGTCACCGGTGTAGCAGACGGCGACCTCGGCGATTCCCGTTCCTGTCGCGAGCACCGCGTCGATCGCGGGGCGCATCTGTGCGACGTCGTTGAGGGCGTCGAAGATGCGGAAGACGTCGATGCCCGCGATCGCCGCCTCCTGGACGAATGCGTCCGTCACCTCTGTGGGGTACGGCGTGTAGCCGACCGTGTTGCGACCTCGCAGCAGCATCTGGATGGCGACGTTGGGCAGCGACGTCCTCAGCTTCTCCAGGCGCTCCCACGGGTCCTCGCTGAGGAAGCGCAGGGCGACGTCGTAGGTGGCCCCGCCCCACGCCTCCACCGACAGCAGCTGCGGCGTCATGCGGGCGACGTAGGGTGCGACGGCCAGAAGATCCTTGGTGCGCACGCGCGTGGCGAGCAGGGACTGATGCGCGTCGCGGAAGGTCGTGTCCGTCACGCCGAGAGCGGTCTGCGCGCGCAGTGCTCGCGCGAACCCCTCGGGGCCGAGCTCCTGCAGTCGCTGTCGCGACCCGGCAGGGGCGGCAGACCCCAGGTCGATCCCGGGCAGTTTCTGACGCGGCTCCACGGTGACCGGATTCGAGCCATGCGGCTTGTTGACCGTGGTGTCGACCAGCCAGTTGAGGATCTTCGTTCCGCGATCCTTCGATTCCCGCCCCTTCAGCAGCTCCGGGCGCTCGTCGATGAACGACGTGCTGATGTCACCGGCGATGAAGGAGGAATCGTCGAGCACCGCCTGCAGGAAGGGGATGTTCGTGGAGACGCCGCGGATGCGGAACTCGGCGAGAGCGCGACGCGCGCGCAGGACCGCGGCCCCGAAATCGCGCCCCCGACACGTGAGCTTGGACAGCATCGAGTCGAAGTGCGGGCTGACCTGAGCACCGGCCGCGGTCGTGCCGCCATCCAGTCGGATGCCCGCCCCTCCCGGGGAACGGTATGTCGTGATCTTCCCGGTGTCGGGACGGAATCCCTGCGTCGGATCCTCGGTGGTGATGCGGCACTGGAGCGCAGCACCCCGAAGGTGGATCCGATCCTGCGCGAGACCGAGGTCGTCGAGCGACTGGCCCGACGCGATGCGCATCTGAGACTGCACGAGGTCGACGTCGGTGACCTCTTCCGTGACGGTGTGCTCGACCTGGATGCGCGGGTTCATCTCGATGAACACGACCTCCCCCGCGCGCGGACCGGCCGTCTCCAGGAGGAACTCCACCGTCCCGGCGTTCTCGTAGTCGATGGACTTGGCGAACGCGATCGCATAGGCGTGCAGCGCTGCCGCCACCTCGGGGTCGAGGTTCGGCGCGGGCGCGATCTCGATCACCTTCTGATGACGACGCTGCACCGAGCAGTCGCGCTCGAACAGATGGACCGTGTGTCCGGACTTGTCGGCGAGAACCTGCACCTCGACATGGCGCGGGCGCTGGACGGCCTGCTCGAGGAAGACCCGAGCGTCGCCGAATGCGCTGCCCGCCTCGCGCATCGCCTCGGCGATCGCGGGAGCGAGCTCCTCCCGGGACGCGACGCGACGCATGCCGCGGCCGCCTCCGCCGGCCACCGCCTTCACGAAGATCGGGAATCCGATGTCGTCGGCCTGCGCCAGCAGGACGTCGACGTCGTCGGATGCGGGCGTCGAGCGGAGCACCGGCACGTCGGCGGCGATGGCGTGCTCCTTCGCGGTGACCTTGTTTCCGGCCATCTCGAGCACCCGGGCCGGCGGTCCGATGAAGACGATGCCGTTCGCCGCGGCCTTCTCCGCCAGCTCCGGATTCTCCGACAGGAAGCCGTAGCCCGGGTAGATGGCGTCGGCTCCCGACTCCTTCGCGACCCGGATGATCTCGTCGACGTCGAGGTAGGCACGGACGGGATGGCCGGGCTCTCCGATCTGATAGGCCTCGTCGGCCTTCAGGCGATGCAGGGAGTTGCGATCCTCATACGGGAAGACGGCGACGGTCCTCGCTCCGAGTTCGAACGCCGCACGGAAAGCGCGGATGGCGATCTCACCGCGATTGGCTACCAGGATCTTTCGGAACATGCGCACCTCGCTGAGCATGGCGGATCGGTCGAGTGTGCTCTCAGCCTAGGGGACGGTAACGTAGTGCCTCGTGCACGTACTCTCCGTCAGTTCCCTCAAGGGCGGGGTCGGAAAGACGACGGTGACCCTCGGGCTCGCCTCGGCTGCGTTCGCCCGCGGCGTTCGCACCCTCGTCGTCGACCTCGACCCGCAGTCCGACGTGTCTACGGGCATGGACATCCAGGTGGCGGGCCGCCTCAACGTGGCCGACGTCCTCGCCAATCCGAAGGACAAGGTCGTCAAACAGGCGATCACCGCCAGCGGCTGGGCGAAGGTGCACCCCGGCACGATCGACGTGATGATCGGCAGCCCGTCGGCGATCAACTTCGACGGCCCGCACCCGAGCGTCCGAGACGTGTGGAAGCTCGAGGAGGCACTCGCGACGATCGAGGCCGAGTACGACCTCGTGCTGATCGACTGTGCACCGTCGCTCAACGCCCTGACGCGTACCGCGTGGGCGGCCAGCGACCGCGTCGTGGTCGTCACCGAGCCCGGCCTGTTCTCGGTCGCAGCCGCGGACCGGGCACTTCGTGCGATCGAGGAGATCCGCCGCGGCCTCTCCCCGCGGCTGCAGCCGCTCGGCATCGTCGTCAACCGCGTGCGCCCCCAGTCGATCGAGCACCAGTTCCGCATCAAGGAATTGCGCGACATGTTCGGACCGCTGGTCCTCTCTCCCCAGCTGCCCGAACGCACATCGCTCCAGCAGGCGCAGGGCGCCGCGAAGCCGCTGCACATCTGGCCGGGCGACTCCGCGCAGGAACTCGCCGCCGACTTCGACGCGCTGCTGGATCGCGTCATGCGGATCGGCCGCATCCCGGCCCCCGCGCAGGGCGCCTCCTGAGCCGCCGGATCTGATTCGCGGCCGATGAGAGCGCTCCGCTCTACCGTCTCACCTACGCCGCCACAGCCGCCGGCGAACGGATGTTCTCGGCTGAGCTGGATGCGGCCGCCGCAGACCAGCCCTTCTGGGGTGCCCGCCTCGCGGTCGAGCACCTCGGGCCCACGCCGATCCGCGCGTCACGACTGACCACCCGACGCGCGCGTCACGCGCTGGCGAGCTTGGATACCTATCGCGCCGCTGTCGGTGCCGCTGCCGAGCGCATGCTCGCCGAAGACGGCACAGGTAAAGCCGTCGATGTTCTCGAGGGGATCGTCGGGACGGGACGGTGATCGATCACGCCGTGCGGGCCGCGCGACGCGCCGCGAGCTCATCCATCTGATCGGGCACCTGCGGGTCGAACTCGACGAGAGTCGACTCGACCTCCCGCAGAACCTTGCCGACCGCGATCCCGAACACGCCCTGACCGCGACTGACGAGGTCGATCACCTCGTCGCTCGAGGTGCAGAGGTAGACCGAGGCCCCATCGCTCATGAGGGTGGTGCCGGTCAGGTCCCGGATGCCGGCGGCACGCAGCTGCTCGACAGCCGTGCGGATCTGCTGGAGCGAGATGCCGGTGTCGAGAAGTCGTTTGACGAGCTTGAGGACGAGAATGTCGCGGAAGCCGTAGAGCCGCTGCGAACCCGATCCGGATGCGCCCCGCACGGTGGGCTCGACGAGTTCGGTGCGTGCCCAGTAGTCGAGCTGTCGGTAGGTGATCCCGGCCGCGCGGGCGGCGACGGCTCCGCGGTACCCGACCTCGTCGTCCATCTGCGGCAGACCGTCGGTGAAGAGCAGATCGGTCACGAAAGCGGGTTCGCCACTCGCCTCGAATGCGCCCATCCGCATCTCCTCCCGATCGGTTATCCCCAACGCTAGATCAGCCGAGCGCGCCGGGCAACGACATCCGCTCCTCGCGCTCGGCGTGTCGCTCAGGTCAGCAGTCGATCGAGGGCGGCGCGCAGGTAGACGCCGCGCATCTCGTCGAGTCGACGCGCGAGCTCGGGGGCGATCTCACCCGCACGCCCGCGGGATGCCGCATCGGTGCGGCGCAGCAGCGGAGCCAGCGCCGACTCGATCAGCGCAGCATCACGCTCGGCACCCTGCCGCAGCGCGCGCACGTGCCTCGGCTCGATGCCGTGCCGGTGCAGAGCCACCAGCGACTTCAGCAGCGTCACCGTCTGCTCGGAGTAGGTCTCGGCCCCGTGGACGACGCCGGTGCCGATCGCGTCGTTGAGCAGCTGAGCGGGGCACCCCGTCACGGACAACAGCTCCTCGCGGCGGTACCGGCGCGGTCCGGCGACGATCGGTGCCGCATTGACCGAGGTCGGCGGGGCCGGCTCGCGCCCGGCGTCGAGCTCCACGAGATAGTCGCGGATCACGCTCAGCGGCAGGTAATGGTCGCGCTGGAGCGTGAGGGCGAGGCGAAGACGCTCGACGTCGTCGTGGGAGAACTTGCGGTAGCCGGACTCCGTGCGCACCGGTGTGACGATGCCCTGGACCTCCAGGAATCGCAGCTTGCTGGAGGTGAGGTTCGGAAAGTCCGGGGCGAGTCGCGCGAGCACCTGGCCGATGCTCAGAAGGCCCGCGGACGGCGTGCGTTCGCGGGCTGATGCGGGAGCCATCAGGCTTCCGTGGCCGGCAGGTCTGCCGGAGACACGAAGAAGTTCAAACGGAACTTGCCGACCCGCACCTCGGCGCCGTTGTCGAGCCGCGCTCGGTCCGCTCGTTCGCCGTTGACGTAGGTGCCGTTCAAGGAGCGCTGATCGACGAGTTCGAAGACACTGCCCGAGCGGGTGATCTCCGCGTGACGACGTGAGACGGTCACATCGTCGAAGAAGATGTCTGCTTCGGGATGGCGACCGACGGTGGTGACATCGGAATCGAGCAGATAACGCGCCCCCGCGGTGGGTCCGGATCGCACCAGCAGCAGTGCGGAACCCGTCGGGAGCGCTTCGATCGCCTCGAGCTCGGTCTCGCTCAATTCGCTGCCGAAGGGAACATAGGACAGATCGGAATCGTGCCCGAACGTCTGGGTGGTGTCGTTCGATGCGGGCCGGTCGGCGGCGTCACCCGGTCGTCCGGCCCGGTGAATGTCGTCCGGTTCCGGGCGGCGGTATTCCTCCACGGTGGTCCTCCCTCTCCGATGACCCAGCGTAGCCGATCGGCACCCCCGAAAACCGCGCTCGGTGCGCGAAGGGGGGTACTCGAAACTACTCAGAAACGCCCCGCCGTGTCGAGTCCGGAACCCGCGGGTAGTCTCGGGCGGGTGACGTATTCGATCGCCCGCCGACTCCGCATCCTCCTCACCGCCCTGACCGCCGTGCTCCTCGCCGCCGCGGCGGTGTTCGTGGCGACCCCCGCGCACGCTCACGACGAGCTCATCTCCACAGATCCCGACGCCGACAGCACGGTCGAGGTGCTCCCCGACCAGCTCACCCTGACCTTCAGCGGCGTGCTGTCGACCGAGCCCGGCGCGACCGAGGTGGCGGTCATGGACGCCGACGGCGCATCCCTGACCGATGGCGAGCCCGAGGTGGTCGAGACCACCGTGACGCAGCCGCTCATGGATGCAGCCACCGGCACGATCACGGTGCAGTGGAAGGTCGTCTCGTCGGACGGTCACCCGATCTCGGGCGAGTACTCCTTCCAGGTGGCCGAACCTCAGCCGACACCCACGCCGACTCCGACCGCGACGACCACGGAGTCCACCCCGGCCCCGACGCAGACGGTCGAACCTTCGCCGACGGAGACCCCGGCGCCTGCATCGGACGTCTCGCCGAGTGTCCCGTGGGTCATCAGCGGGATCATCGCGATCGCCATCATCGCCGCGGTCGTGTACCTCGTCGCAACGCGCCGCCGCACACCGCCGAGCGAGCCGGGTTCGCCCGAGTCCGGGCCGCGATCCGCCGGACCCGCCGAGCGATAGGCTTGGGGTCATGCCTCACTACGACGTCGTCATCCTCGGCGCGGGTCCCGGCGGGTACGTCGCGGCCGTGCGCGCATCCCAGCTCGGCAAGTCCGTCGCGATCATCGAAGAGAAGTACTGGGGCGGTGTCTGCCTGAACGTCGGCTGCATCCCCTCGAAGGCGCTGCTTCGCAACGCCGACCTCGCCCACACCTTCACCCACAAAGCCGACCTGTTCGGCATCTCGGGCGACGTGTCGTTCGACTTCGGCGCGGCGTGGGATCGCAGCCGCAAGGTGGCCGAGACGCACGTCAAGGGCATCCACTACCTGATGAAGAAGAACTCGGTGACCGAGTACGACGGTCGCGGCACGTTCGTCGACGCGAACACCATCGAGGTCGCGACCAGCGACGGGTCGTCGGAGCGCGTCACCTTCGACAACGCGATCATCGCCACCGGGTCGACGGTGCGCCTGCTGCCGGGTGTCGAGCTCAGCGAGAACGTCGTCACCTACGAAGAGCAGATCCTCGCCCGCGATCTGCCCGAGTCGATCGCGATCGTCGGCGCCGGCGCCATCGGCATGGAGTTCGCCTACGTGCTGACGAACTACGGCGTCAAGGTCACCATCATCGAGTTCCTCGACCGCGCCCTGCCGAACGAGGACGCCGAGGTCTCCAAGGAGATCGCTCGCCAGTACAAGAAGCTCGGGGTCGAGATCCTCACCTCCACCAAGGTCGAGTCGATCACCGACCACGGCGACAAGGTCACCGTGGCCTACACGGGCAAAGACGGCGCCGCAGGCTCCATCGACGCCGGCAAGGTTCTCATGTCGATCGGGTTCGCCCCCAACGTCGAGGGATACGGTCTGGACAAGACCGGGGTGAAGCTGACAGAGCGCGGCGCCATCGAGATCGACGACTACATGCACACCAGCGTGCCCCACATCTACGCGATCGGTGACGTCACCGCGAAGCTGCAGCTCGCCCACGTCGCCGAAGCCCAGGGCGTCGTGGCGGCCGAGACCATCGCCGGAGCGGAGACGATGGCTCTCGGGGACTACCGCATGATGCCGCGCGCCACGTTCTGCTCGCCGCAGGTCGCCAGCTTCGGGCTCACCGAGCAGCAGGCACGCGACGAAGGATACGACGTCAAGGTCGCGAAGTTCCCGTTCAGTGCCAACGGCAAGGCGAACGGGCTCGGCGAGGCCGTCGGGTTCGTCAAGGTCGTCGCCGACGGCGAACACCTCGAGCTCCTCGGGGCCCATATGATCGGCCCCGACGTCTCCGAGCTCCTGCCGGAGCTGACGCTCGCGCAGAAGTGGGATCTCACCGCTCTCGAAGCAGCCCGCAACGTGCACACGCATCCGACGCTCTCCGAGGCGCTCCAGGAGGCCTTCCACGGCATCGCGGGTCACATGATCAACATCTGACCTCACGGAAGAAGGTGCGGAGGCCTCGGGC